>CAYTVW010000042.1:0-10463 GCA_964441865.1 uncultured Acidimicrobiaceae bacterium | reverse complement strand
TGGCGTATGGATCAATAGTGAGAGCAGCATCGAGGACACTGTCGGCGATGGCATCCGCCACCTTGTCCGGATGCCCTTCGGTCACCGATTCCGAACTGAAGTGCCAAAGGTTCTTGTCGTCAGCATCCGGTTTTCCCATGCCCGGAATCCTAACCGCGCAGACGCTCCTCGATCATCCTTACGATACGGCGGGCTATCTCAGTCTTGGGAGCCAACGGCCACTCTTCGATTCCCCCGTCCGGAGTGACAATGGTCACCCGGTTGGTGTCCCCACCGAAACCGGCCCCCTCTTCGGTGACATCATTAGCCACGATCAGATCGGCGCCCTTATCTCGCGCCTTCTCGACAACCCTCTCAATCCCCCCTACTTCAGCCGCAAATCCGACCACAAACGGCTTCGGGTCCCGAGCCACAACCCCAGCGAGGATGTCCGGGTTCGGCTCCAATCGAATGTTGGGCGGACCATCCTGCCTTGAGAGCTTCACAACTGAAGGATTAGCTGGCCTGAAATCTGCGACTGCCGCAGCCATGACCGCGACTTCACAAGGAGTGGCTTTCACCGCTTCGTCCATCTCGACCGCCGTCTCCACATCTATTCGCTTCACGAGATGTGACACCGGTAGATCAGAAGCCGTGATCAAAGTCACATCCGCTCCCACGGCAGCAGCCTCCTCCGCCAATGCATGGCCCATCTTCCCCGACGATCGATTGCCAAGATATCTCACAGGGTCAATCGGCTCTCTTGTACCTCCGGCGGTCACAACCATTGGGACACCGGTAAGCAAACCTTTAAATGCTCCTTCAATCGCCTCGAGGATCTCTTCCGGTTCAGACATCCGCCCGACGCCGGAGTCTCCGCCGGCAAGATGTCCCTCTCCCGGGCCGACCACGATGGCTCCGTCCGACACAAGGGTCTCAATAGATCTCTGAGTAGCCGGGTTCTCCCACATGTCAGAATGCATGGCTGGAGCTACCACCAAAGGCGCGTCGGAGGCCAGAACCGATGCCGAAAGTGGATCTTCAGAAAGTCCTCCGGCCAACCGAGACAAAGTTGCCGCGGTGGCTGGAGCAACGACAATCACATCGGCCCACTGCCCAAGGTCAACATGAGGACTCATAGTCCAATCATTGCCAACGAATTCGGTCGTCACCGGATGACCCGTTAGGGCGGCAAAGGTCGTTCCTCCGATGAAATCGGTGGCCGCTTCAGTCATAACCACCCTTACCTCGGCTCCAGCCTCAATTAGGAGGCGGGCGAGGTAAACCGCCTTGTAAGCGGCAATCCCCCCGGAGACACCGAGAACTACCCGGCGTCTCAACAAGCCCATCAGTTCTCCTCGCGGATTACCGTAACCTTGCCTTCGGCAATCTCTTCCATCGCGATAGTCAACGGCTTACGCGAAAGCGAATGCACCTGGGGAGGAACATACCGCCCCATTCCGTCGCCAAGTTGGTGGAAATAGGCATTGATCTGTCTTGCTCGGCGCGATGAAACCACCACCGTCGCAAAACGATTACCGATCGAATCGATCACATTCTCAATCTTCATCAGGAAATCCCTTGGGGAGAGGTTCAAGATTGTAGACGAACCGTATCACCAATCATCCACCTCATCTGATTCTTCAGATTCCAACGCTTCAACTATCTCATCAACTGCCTCATCAACCACGTCGTTGACGACCATCAGATCGAAAACATTGGGTGCTTCATCGATTTCTTCCTTCGCGATTTGCAGCCTCGCCCTTATCTGGTCGTCAGCTGTATCGCCTCGACCTCTGAGTCGCTCCTCCAAAACATCCATCGAGGGGGGCATCACGAACACCATTAAGGCGTCTGGACGGAGCGCTCGAATCTGTCGAGCCCCCTTGATTTCTATCTCCAGGAGGACCGTCTCGCCGTTTCGGATTCCTTCGTCGACCTCGCTCTTCAGAGTGCCATAAAGATTCGATCCATACTCCGCCCACTCGAGAAACTCACCGTTTTCTACCTTCTCTAGGAACTCGTCCCGATCGAGGAATTGGTAGTCGACACCATCAATTTCGCCCGGCCTGGGAAGTCGAGTGGTCGCGGAAACCGAAAACACCATCCCCGTTCGTTCCCGAAGCCCACGAACAATCGTGGTCTTCCCTGCCCCGGACGGACCCGAGACGACAACCAGACGTCCCCGATTATGGAAGAGCATCCAACAGGCCCTTCTTCTGGTGTGTTTTGTCAAGAATCCCCTGTACTCGACGGGATTCGGCGATTCCCAAGCGTCTCATGAGACGCTCCGCAGTCACCGGTCCGACCCGGGGAAGTGACTCCAAGACGGTCCGGAGTCTCATTCCTCCCACTATCGGGTCTTCGTCGGCCATCTCCAACACCTCTCCGAAGGTGAGCCTCCCCGATCGGAGCCTCTGTTTCACCTCTGCCCTCGCCCTTCGAACTGCAATCGCTTTAGCGGTAGCCGCCTTCCTTTGTTCAGGCGTTAGTTCCGGTGGAATCAACCTTTTCCCACCCGGCATCACACTTTCTCCCCCATCACGATCTCCTTCAAAGCGCGCGCCGCCTCAACAGGATCAGGAGCAGTGGTGATAGGTCGGCCGATCACCAGGTAGTCGGCTCCTTGTGAAATCGCTTCAGCCGGAGTCGCCACGCGGGCCTGATCGTTATGAGAAACACCGACTGGCCTCACCCCTGGAGTAAACCTCACGAGGCTTGTAGCAGATCGCTTCACTTCGGGAATCTCTTTGACGGAGCAGACCACCCCCTCGCATCCGGCTACGGCCGCAAGTCGTGCGAGTCTTCCAACCTGATTCACGGCGGAATGGTTCACGCCTACGGTACCCAACGTGACATCGTCGAGACTTGTTAACACGGTCACAGCCAGAACCCCCGCCTCAGGAGCAGTCCGGGCCAACCCTTCGACCGCGGCTTCCATCATGGCCTGACCACCGCAAGCATGAACCGTCACCCAACGTGGGTTGCGACGCCCAATCTGGGATGCTGCCATGCGGACAGTGTTGGGTATGTCGTGGAGCTTGGCGTCAGCGAACACCGGTTTCCCAAGCTCCCCGATTTTCGCGACCGTGTCAACGCCCGAACCCATCATCAGTTCCAGCCCCACTTTGAAGCCGCCCACATAGGGAGCTACCTTCCGAGCCATAGCCACAGCTACATCCGCGGTCGGGAGATCAAGCGCCACGATTACTGGGTTTTCCGTCACCCTTCGACCTCTCCTTCTGGGTAGCGAAACCTCGTCTCCTTCATTTTGGTCCACTATTCGGCTCCTCCCGCGGATATCGCCGGACTAAAAGCTTCATCGCCCCGAATCGTTCGCGTTTTCCCATCCGCTCCTCAAGCATGCCAGTCCTGTAGCGATTTCGGCTCGAGTGTTGAATCCCCCGAATAGAGCGAACGGGCCACCTGAAGTGCTCCTTGGATAGTTGTGACCAAGGGGACCTTGGAGGTGGTGGCTGCCCTCCTCAGAATCCATCCATCCGATCTAGCCCTGCCACCCTTAGGGGTGTTGATAACGAGTTTGGCCCGTCCTGTCTCTATCACACCCTTTGTATCCGGTTCTCCTTCTCCAACTTTGTGGACGACTGTCACCGGAACCGCGTGGTGTTTGAGGAATTTCGCCGTACCGGGTGTCGCCAGGATTTCGAACCCGAGCTTGTCGAACGCTTGAGCCACTGCAAGCCCCATCGGCTTGTCACGATCCGCGAGAGTGATCAACACTCCTCCTTCAGAAGGCAGCTTCTGGCCAGCGCCCAACAATGCCTTGGCATAGGCGATTCCGGCGTCGCCCCCGATCCCCATTACCTCGCCCGTTGCACGCATCTCGGGACCCAGAAGAGTGTCTTCTTCGGGGAACCGCTCCCAGGGAAGGACCGCCTCCTTGACCGCCGTAAACATCATCTCCTTCCGATCGGGAAGGAGACCTTCTTCTCTCAAGCCTGCCAGTGTGGCTCCCATCATGATCCGCGCTGCGGCCTTAGCAAGAGGCATACCACTTGCTTTAGAGATGAATGGGACAGTCCGAGATCCTCTCGGATTCGCTTCAATGATGTAGACCTCATCGCCCTTAACGGCGTACTGAATATTGATAAGGCCCCGGACATCCATGGACCTAGCCAAGTTCTCTGTGTGTTTCAGGATTGTCTCTTTGGCCGAATCCGACAGGGTCGGCGGTGGGACTACACACGCTGAGTCGCCGGAATGAATCCCTGCTTCTTCGACGTGTTCCATGATCCCACCAACCAACATCTCGGTCCCGTCGAATAAGGCGTCGACATCGACTTCCGTGGCAGATTCGAGGAACCGGTCAATGAGAAGAGGGACCTCAGCGATGTCTCTCTCCGCCAAGTTCCCGTATAGATCCTCCAAATAGGCGGACAACTCGTCGTAGGAGTAAATGACCCGCATCTTCCGGCCACCTAGAACATAGGAGGGCCGGATCATCACCGGAAGCCCAACTCGATCAACTACTTCTTCCGCGTCGATGCGACCTTTGGCGATCCCGTTGGGAGGTTGCTTGATTCCAAGGCGGTTACACAGTGACGAGAATTGCTCGCGGTCCTCCGCCAAATCGATTGAATCAGGGGATGTTCCAGCGATCGGGACTCCCGCCTCGAAGAGTGCTCTCGCCAGATTGAGGGGGGTCTGCCCTCCCAACTGCACAATCACTCCCTTAGGCTTCTCCGAATCAACGATTGCCAAGACGTCCTCCACAGTGAGTGGCTCAAAGTAGAGACGGTCGGAAGTGTCATAGTCAGTTGAGACTGTCTCGGGGTTGCAGTTCACCATCACTGTCTCAAACCCGGCTTCCTTGAGGGCGAAGGACGCGTGGACACAGCAGTAGTCGAACTCGATCCCTTGGCCGATCCTGTTCGGCCCCGAGCCCAAAACGACCACTCGAGGGTTCTCTGCTGGTGGGACTTCGTTCTCGTCCTCATAGGTTCCGTAAAGGTACGGAGTCACTGCCGCGAATTCCGCGGCGCACGTGTCAACCATTTTGTAGGTTGTGACGATTCCGGCCTTCAGTCTCGCCGCACGAAGATCACTCTCGGTCATCTTCCACAGATAGGCAATCTGGTGGTCGCTGTATCCGTACCGCTTCGCCCGACGAAGAACCTCAACGTCAAAACCGGACTCCTCGAGTTCTTTCCTCACTTCCACGATCTCGGCCATCTGATCGACAAACCACTGGTCGTAATAGGTGAGTGCCGCTATCTCCTCTACAGAGAACCCTCTCCTCAAGGCTTCGCCAATCTCGAAAATCTGTGACGGCGAAGGGACTGCCACCGCCGTCCGCAGCTCTTCGTCGGTAAGGCCTCGAACGGTCACCTCTCCCCGGTCTGCATTGAGGCCAAAACGGCCCTGTTCGAGAGAACGGAGAGCCTTCTGTAGTCCGTCAGCAAACGATCTCCCGATCGACATCACTTCACCCACTGCCCGCATGGTCGTCCCCAAACGACGGGAAGCCGCGGGGAACTTGGCGAAATCGAATCTCGGGATCTTCACGACCACATAGTCAACAGTCGGCTCGAAACTGGCGGGAGTCGCTCCCGTAATGTCGTTCGGAATCTCATCGAGGGTATATCCGACGGCCAACAAGGTCGCAATCTTGGCTATCGGATACCCTGTTGCCTTGGATGCGAGGGCCGAAGACCTACTCACCCGAGGGTTCATCTCGATAACCAGTCTCCGCCCTGTGGATGGATCCACCGCGAACTGGACATTCGCTCCGGCGCTTTCGACGCCGATCGCCCTCATGACCTTGAACGTATCGTCTCGGATCTGCTCGTATTCCCAATCAGAAATGGTCTGCATAGGCGCCACGGTGATTGAATCACCCGTGTGGACCCCCATTGCGTCCACATTCTCGATGGTGCAGATAATCACCGAGTTCCCGCCCGAGTCACACATCACCTCCAACTCGAGCTCTTTCCAGCCGAGAACCGACTCTTCGACCAGTATCTCGCCCACCGGAGAAGTACTCAGGCCATGCCGGGCTTTCACGACGAATTCTTCACGATCGGCAGCGATCCCAGTTCCACCACCCCCCAGGATGAAAGAAGGGCGAATCATCACCGGATACCCAATCTCTTCAACAACCGCAAGAGCCTCTGTCATTGACCTGGCGTAACCCGCCTTCGGGCATTCCAGTCCAACCGACTCCATCGCCTCCTTGAACTTCCCTCGGTCTTCGGCTTTCTCGATCGCCTCAAGACCCGCTCCGATGACCTCTACACCATATTTCTCAAGGACTCCCGTTCTTGCCAGAGTGGTGGTCACGTTCAGACCGGTTTGGCCACCCATATTGGGAAGAATGGCGTCTGGGCGTTCTTTGGCGATGATCCGTTCCACCACTTCGGGGGTGATCGGCTCTATGTAGGTCGCGTCCGCGAACTCTGGATCGGTCATGATCGTGGCCGGGTTCGAGTTCACCAGAATCACCCTGTATCCCTCAGCTCGAAGCGCTTTCGCTGCCTGTGTCCCCGAATAGTCGAACTCGCAGGCCTGCCCGATGATGATCGGACCGGATCCGATGAGGAGGATTGACTTAATGTCTGTTCGCTTAGGCATCAGGCATCACCTCCTTCCTCCACTGACGCGGGTGGCTCGTTGGCTCCTTCTATTCCCATCATCTGAGCGAAATTCTCCAAGAGATCTCGGGAATCGTTAGGCCCCGGTGCAGCTTCCGGGTGAAACTGCACCGAGAATGCTGGAATCGAATCGCATTCCAGTCCTTCGAGTGTCCCGTCGTTGAGACTCTGGTGCGTCGGCCGAACAACTCCGAAATCCGTGACCACCGACTCAGGCAGGAGGTTTCGGGTGACCAAACCCTCTCGCTTCGGAGGCACCGATCCGGTGAGCGACCAAAGATCGAGTGTGAAACCGTGATTGTGGGCAGTGATCTCAACCCTCCCGTTCGAGAAGCGCTTCACAGGATGGTTCCCGCCGTGGTGGCCAAAGGGAAGCTTGTAGGTTTTGGCTCCCAGGGCAAGTCCGATCACCTGATGGCCCAGACATATCCCGAAGATAGGGGTCTTCCCGAGAAGCGACTTCACTGTCTCAACGGTTGTGACTAATGGTTCCGGATCTCCGGGTCCGCTCGAAACAAACACTCCAGTTGGTTTCCTAGCCAGAATGTCGGCCGCCGACGTCGTTGCTGGCACAACCTCGACGTCGAGTCCCTTCGACGTGAAATCGTCGATCACGCACCTCTTCATCCCTAGGTCTATCGCGACCACACTTCCTTTCCGCTCACCTTTGGCGGAAGCGAAATAGGCCTCGCCTGTAGTCACTAGATCGACCAGATTTCTCCCCTCCATCTTGGGTGCCGAAGAAGCCAACTCTTTCATTTCGGCTTCGGTCACACCAACTCCGATCGCGACTGGCTGGGATCCGCGATCGCGTATATGCCTTGTCAAACGCCGAGTGTCTACGTCGGCGATCGTCACGATCCCCCAGTGTCGGAGGTAATCACCGAGGGATCCTTCGGCCCTCCAGTTGGAATACCTCCTCGACAGAGCCCGGATCACAAAACCGGAGACCCAAGGCTTTGCAGCTTGGTCGTCAAGCGGTGTGACACCGTAATTCCCTAGATGAGCGGTGGTCATCACCACCACTTGTCCCGCAAAAGACGGGTCAGTAAGGACTTCTTGATAACCCATCATCGAAGTGTCAAAGACTCCTTCGCCGGTCGCTACCCCTTCGGCTCCGACAGAGACTCCCCTCAGAATCTCTCCGTCTGCGGTCACTACCAGACCCTGTTCAACCACTTTGTTTTCCTCCAGATCGTCTCATCACTTCTAAACCTTGAACACCACACGGCCATCGTGAATCGTTACCTTCACTCCGCCGTTCATCTCTTTCCCCAGCCAGGGCGAGTTCGACGATTTCGACCGAAAACCCTCGACTACCCAGTTCTCATTCGGGTCGAACACAACCAAGTCGGCCGGTCCTCCTACCCGCAGGCGAACGTCTAACCCAATCAGTTTCGCCGGTATCACCGACATCCTCTCGAAGAGCTCCGCCTGCGAAAGACCACATATCTGGTGAACAACTGAGACAGAAGTCTCTAGCCCGATCACCCCCCTCGGAGCTTCTTCGAACGGAACCTCTTTCTCAAAGGCCGCGTGGGGAGCGTGATCGGTCGCGACGATATCGATCACACCTTCCTTCAGCGCCTCACGCACCGCCTCAACGTCTTCTGGAGTCCGGAGAGGCGGGTACATCTTGTATGTGGGATCACCGGTATCAACCATCGAGTGGTCGAAGGCCAAATGGTGCGGTGTCACTTCCCCGGTGACCTTCAGGCCTTTGGCTTTGGCCTGTCTCAGAAGCTCGACTGTCCCCTTCGTCGACACGTGTTGAACGTGATACGGGCAACCGGTGAGCTCGCCGATATACAGATCTCTCGCAACAACGACTTCTTCACCGATCGAAGGGAGCCCTGCAAGACCCAATCTGGAGGAGACTGACCCCTCATGCATTTGGCCACCCCGACAAAGCCCTAGGTCTTCGGGGTGCTGGGATATCAGAACTGGCTCTCCAGCGGACTCCGAAAGCTGAGCCAGATACTCCATCGCCCTCCGCAATAGCCCAGCGTCGGCGACTGTGTCTCCGTCGTCCGAGAAGATTCGAACTCCGGCATCCCATAGTTCGTCGAGACGCGCCAATCGCTCTCCCTTGCGACCGGCGGTGATTGCACCCACGGCGAGCGCTCTCACATCTCCGTTTCGCATCACTTGTCGAGCTACCACGCCACAGTCAATCGGTGGATCCGTGTTAGGCATCATGGCCACCGTGGTAAAACCTCCGGCCGCGGCCGCCGCCATCCCGGTTGAAATGTCCTCTTTCCATTCCTGGCCCGGTTCCCGGAAGTGGACGTGGATGTCGACCAGCCCCGGCCCCACCCAACAACCGGAGGCGTCGATCTCCTGATCGCCCTTAAGATCTCGGCCGATTTCTTTGATGACACCTCCTTCGATCTTCACATCGGCGGCGATGACCTTCCCATCCGCGTAGACCGATCCGTTCTTGATGATCAACGTCATTTCGTCTCCCCCGTTAGTAGCCGGAACAGGACTGCCATCCGGATCGGGATACCGTTCGCGACTTGTTTGGTGACCAGGCTTCTCTCAGAATCCGCTACGGAGGCGTCGATCTCGATACCTCGGTTCATCGGACCCGGATGCATCACCATGGCGTGCGGAAGGAGTCTCTTCGCTCTCTCTTCAGTCAACGAGAACCGATTGATGTACTCCATCACCGAAGGGAAATCGTCTCCTCCACCACGTTCCCTCTGGATCCTGAGCATGTAGACAATGTCCACTTCTCCCAGGACTTCGTCGAGATTGCTGGAAGTCTCCACTCCCCAATCTCCCATGTCGAACGGGAGAAGTGTCCGCGGCCCAATGTAAGTCACTTCGGCCCCCAACTTCTGCAGAGCCTGGGTGGTCGAACGCGCAACACGAGAATTCCGAATATCACCGACTATCGCGACTTTCAGCCCATCGACCTTCCCGAAGTGGTCCCTGACCGTAAGGACGTCGAGCAAGGCTTGAGTCGGATGCTGGTGGGCTCCATCCCCGCCGTTCACAACTGGAAGCCCCGACCATTCAGCGACCCGCCACGGCGCCCCCGGAGAACGATGACGAACGACAAAAAGGCTGGGGCTCATAGCCCTAATTGTGAGGGTCGTATCTTTGAGGCTCTCTCCCTTCGCTACTGACGAACCCCCAGGAGTGAATGTCATGACGTCGGCAGAAAGAGCCTTCGCGGCCCGATCGAAAGAGAGTCGGGTTCGGGTCGAATCTTCATAGAACATGAGAGCGACAGTCTTTCCTCTCAGTGCCGGGACCTTCGGTACCTCTCGATCGAGTACCCCAGAGAATTCCCCGGCCAAATCGAGGAAGTCTTCAATCTCTCCCCGGTCGAGGTCTTCGATAGACAGAAGGTGTTTCATTCCGCCTCCCCCGGTATTTCATCTAGCCAAACTCCCGCAGTCCCATCGACACTGTCAAGTTTTAGAGAAACCCGTTGACTGAGCGAAGTCGGGATGTTCTTCCCGATGTAGTCGGGACGGATCGGTAGTTGTCGGTGTCCGCGGTCGACCAGTACCGCCAGTTCCACGCGGTCCGGTCTCCCCATGTCTAGGAGAGCGTCGAGAGCGGCACGAACAGTCCGCCCCGTGAACAAGACATCATCGACCAGAACGACCTGACGATCGGTTATATCGACGGGGATATCGGTTGCATTCAGCCGCGTCGTCGGCCGGACATCGAGGTCGTCTCGGTACATCCCGACATCAAGTTTCCCGGTGGGTACTTCTAGATTCTCAAGACCTTTGATGGCCGCGGCCAATTCTTGGGCTAAATGAACTCCCCGTGAGTGGATCCCGACCAGGACCACATTCTCCGCGCCATGATGACGCTCGCGGATCTCATGAGCAATGAGACGGATATCGCGGC
>CAYTVW010000041.1:0-10562 GCA_964441865.1 uncultured Acidimicrobiaceae bacterium | reverse complement strand
AATAGTTGTGGGCGCTCTCGGTGGGAGCAGTTGAACAGGACGCTAGACAGGAGCTGACTACTCAGAAGATCGGGCGAGACAATCCGAAACTCAAGCGCCAGGCCTCTGTGAAGAGGTGACGAGGCGGAAGGCTATCGAAAGACTCGGCGGGTGCCTTCCCGGCCAAACCAAGGTCGATACGAGTCCGACTAAAACCCGGAGGCGACTCCGAAACAGAAGCGGCTCGAATTGGAGAATATGTTGTCCCTTAGCGAAAGCGCTTCGGGATACTGTCTGCTGTCTCCCCAACTGATGCGTTGTAGGCCCCTGAAAAGGAGATGCCCATGTGCGGCATAGTTGGATACGCCGGTCCTAAACCGGTCCTTGAAGTTGTTGTTCCCGGTTTAGAGCGTCTCGAGTATCGCGGTTACGACTCCGCCGGTGTCGCTCTGTTCGAAGGTGAAGAGATTCGTGTCGTGAAACGGGCCGGGAGGATCGACGATCTCAAAGAAGGGTTGGATGGTGTCTCTTCGGCCGGTGGAATAGGGATAGGGCATACCCGCTGGGCCACTCACGGTGCTCCCAACATCGAGAATGCTCATCCGCATACCGACTGCAAGGGTGAGGTTGTGGTAGTCCACAACGGGATTATCGAGAATTTCGCAGTCCTGAAAGCAGGCCTCGTTGCCCGGGGACATCGCTTCGTCTCTGACACAGACACCGAAGTGGTAGCTCACATGATCGAGGAGAGGTCCGGACTTCCACTGGCAGAAGCGGTTCGGCAGGTCATGAAGGAGGCCGAGGGTGCGTTGGCCTTAGCGGTGATCCGGAAGGGTGAACCTGATTTGATCGTGGGTGCCCGAAGGGGGAGTCCGTTAGTGGTCGGCCTGGGTGAAGGGGAGACCTTCTTGGCTTCAGATATCCCGGCTTTTCTTGAACACTGCCGTCGAATGGCCGTCATAGACGAGGATCGAGTGGTCGAGATCAGGGCTGAGGGAGCTGTCGTCTCTGATCTTGACGGGAATGTCGTAGAGCCCACTGAACGGACGATCGAATGGGATCTGGATGCCGCTGAGAAGGGCGGGTATCCAACATTCATGCTCAAGGAGATCCATGAGCAGCCAATGGCGATCGCGGACACCTTGAGAGGGAGGGTCGACCACGGTGACAGGATCGTTCTCGCTGACCTCAATCTCTCCGAGAAGCTTCTGAAGATGATTGACAAGGTGTTCGTGGTGGCTTGTGGATCGTCATATCACGCCGCCATGATGGCCAAATATGCGATCGAACGTTGGGTGAGACTCCCGGTCGAGATCGATATCGCATCAGAATTCCGATATCGGGATCCCGTCCTCGATCCCCGGAGTCTGGTGATCGGGATCAGCCAGTCGGGCGAGACCCTGGACACCTTGGCTGCAATCAGATACGCGCATGCTCAGGGCGCACTCGTGATTGGGGTTTCGAACGTTGTCGATTCAGCTCTGGCACGAGAGGCCGACGCCGTGCTCTACACGCGGGCGGGTCCCGAAATCGGGGTCGCTGCCACCAAGACATTCACGACACAGCTGGTGGCGCTTCAGATGCTTGGGTTGTTCTTGGCACAACAACGGGGAACGATGTCTCCGGGGATTATTGCCACCATGGTGGAGGCGCTCCGGCATCTCCCCGATAAGGTCGGGAAAGCCCTGCAGTCAGACCCACAGATCTCGGAGATGACCGAATCCTGGAAAACGACCAGAGACTTCTTTTTCATTGGACGTTCAGGTGACTTTCCGGTGGCGATGGAAGGGGCTCTGAAGCTCAAGGAAATCGCGTATGTCCGAGCGGAAGGTTATCCGGCTGGAGAGATGAAGCACGGTCCGATCGCTCTCATCGAGGACGGAGTCGTTGTGGTCGGTGTCGCAACAGACGGTCGCGTCCGGTCGAAGACTTTCTCGAACCTGGAGGAGATCAGGGCTCGGGGTGGGACGATTGTGGCTCTCATCGAAGAGGGGACTGAAGACGAGTTCTCGGGAGTTGTCGATCATCTGATCACGGTTCCTCCGGGTCCGGACCTGATCTGCACTGTTACGGCTGTGATCCCTCTCCAGCTCCTTGCATACCATGTTGCGATTGCGCGAGGTCTCGATGTGGACAAACCGCGCAACCTGGCCAAGACAGTGACGGTGGAATAGGCGGCCTTCGAGTTCGGCGTTCTTGCCAGGGTCTACGCTTCAGAGGATGGAGATCCTTGGTATAGGAATTGATCTGGCGGAAGTGGATCGTGTGGAGTCGATTCTGAATCGTTTTCCGCGGTTTGCTGAGCGGTGTTTCACCCCGCACGAACGCGAATACGCATTCCGGTTCGCTCATCCGGCGAAACGATTTGCGGCACGTTTTGCGGGGAAAGAGGCAGTGATGAAATCTCTGGGTCGAGGCTGGCGTCACATCCGTTGGACAGATATTGAAATCACGGGTGGAGGTCAGCCGCAGGTGAATCTCTCGGGGAAGGCCGTTGCCCGAGCAGAGGAGCTGGGTGTGAAGAAGGTGCTGATCACAATCACCCATACTGAGACGACTGCCCTTGTTCTGGCACTCGCTATGGGGTGAGAACAACGCGAGTGGGGGACCGCTTTCACGGTCCCCCAAACGGGAATGCCTCCCAGAACCCACCGGGGTGGAGTTCCGGTTGAGAACGACCAATCGTTCTGCTCGATACTGGAGGAGTATTGAGTTATTGGCCTTGTCGGCAGGTTTATCCTCGGGTGAAGGGCAGATGTCTGGTTTGCTCGGATAGGATTTGATCGTGCGACTGGTGATAACCCCCGAAGAATCGGCTCGTTTGGACGCGACCGCGAACGGTCCGGCTCTTATGGAGAGAGCCGGTTGGGGTGTGGCTCTCGAAGCGGTGCGTATGGGAGCACGATATGGGACGAACGTCACGGTCCTAGTGGGGCCGGGAAACAACGGCGGTGACGGATACACAGCCGCTGGTCTCCTGGCAGCTCGGGGAGTCGGGGTAGAGGTCTTGGCCCTAGCGAAACCGAAGGCCGAATTGGCGCGCCAAGCGGCCGAAAGAGTCAGAAGAGTTGTACCCGTCAGGCCATTTCGCCTTCCCACAGATAACGATCAGTTTGTAATCGATGCTCTGTTTGGGGGAGGTTTGAGAGCGGGATTAGCTCCGGATATCCGAAAATGGGTGTCTCATCATGCGAGGGTCCTCTCCGTCGATTTCCCGACCGGCGTCGATCCTCTCACTGGGGCCGTAGACGACATGGCGTTCTCAGCCGAATCGACGGTCACCTTTCATGCTCTCCGACCCGGCCATCTGCTGGGGGAAGGTCCGGAGCGATGTGGGAGGCTGATCGTTGCCGATATCGGATTGGAGGGTGGGGAACCGACCTGGAAACTTGCCGAGGAATCCGACACTTCTCGGCCTCGTCGTCCCATTCGTGGGCACAAATGGTCGGTCGGGTCGACGCTGGTGGTCGGAGGATCGGAAGGAATGATCGGAGCGGCAGTGATGGCCGGACGTTCAGCCTTGGCATTCGGAGCAGGTTCGGTGGGGATTGCTTCTCCTCGAGTCGACCTAGTGCAGGGGGCGGCGCCAGAGATACTTGCGTACCCGATAGATGATCTCCCGGAGAAGTTTGGGTCTCTAGTTGTGGGGCCCGGTTTAGGGGTATCGGCTGAAACGGTGATGGACAGACTTGCCAACGACCTAAGACCGGCGGTGGTCGACGCAGACGCGATTGCTCATTTCCCCAAATGGCCGGTGATTCGTGCTGCTCGCACAGTCGTGACTCCCCACGCAAGGGAGTTCGAGACGCTGACCGGCGAAGAAGCAACGCCCGATGCGGCGGTTCGGTTTGCCAGATCGAGTGGAGCCATAGTCTTGCTGAAGGGGAACCCTACCTTTGTGACGGACGGACGGACACCGTGGGTGATAACCACCAACGGCCCGGAGCTTTCCACCATCGGGACCGGTGATGTCCTGGCCGGGATGATCGGAGCGCTCCTCGGACGTGGGGTTGCCCCGCTCACAGCCGCCATCACTGGGGCTTACTGGCACGGGAGATCTGGAACGGAGGTGGGTTCCGAAGGGTGTTTGACCATCGACCACCTAATTGAGCGGATCCGAATCCACGCATTCGAGGAGCCCAGGTGAGGCCTTCCTATGTAGAGGTCGATCTGGGAGCGATTAGGCACAATGTTGCCCGATTCGTGGAACTCGCCGCACCGGCTGAGGTCTGCGTGGTAGTGAAGGCAGATGCCTATGGACACGGAGACGTCCCCGTATCCGAAGCGGCCCTTCAGGCAGGTGCTGGCTCTCTGGCGGTCGCATTAGTCGAGGAAGGGATTCGCCTTAGGGAAGCTGGTCTCGAGAGCCCGATCCTTCTCCTCTCAGAGCCACCGATCGAAGATATCCCCGAACTCTTGGCCTGGAATCTCACGCCCACTGTGTACACCCATGTGTTTCTAGAAGAGTTGAGCACCAAGTTCTCCGGGTCGGACCCCATCCCGATTCATCTCAAAGTGGATACCGGGATGAACAGGGTCGGTGCGGATCCGGCGGTTGCACTGGAAATCGCCGAAAGACTGGCCCGCGGCGAGTTCCCCGTTTCTCTGGAAGGCCTGTGGACGCATTTTTCCGTGGCGGATTCGGATCGAGATTTCACCTCCCGCCAAATCGAGGTCTTTGATGAGGTCAAAGAGAAAGTCCTCGATTTGGGGCTTCAGCCAACCAAGATCCATCTGGCGAATACTCCGGGAACGCTCTTCTTCCCGGAGGCACACGGCACGATGGTGAGAGTCGGTCTCGGGGTGTACGGACTCAACCCAACTCCCGATACAGTCGCGGGTCTTTCGCCGGCGATGAGGGTTGTCTCCCATGTGTCTCACGTTTGGAGACACCCGGCAGGTACTCGCCCTTCGTATGGTCGGGTTAAGGCGCTCCTCAACGACTCCACTGTTGCCACTGTTCCCATCGGATATGCGGACGGGTTTCCGCGGATCATCTCCGAGAAGGTGGAGGTCCTGATCGGCGGCCAGCGATATCCGCTGGCCGGGACCGTGACTATGGATCAAATACTTGTGGATGTGGGCGACGACAGCGTTGTTGTTGGTGACGAGGTGGTCCTTATAGGTCGGCAGGGCGCGGTTGAGATCAACGCGACAGATTGGGCAAACTTGGCTGGGACGATCAATTATGAGATTGTCTGTGGCTTCGGACCGAGATTGCCGAGGAGGTACATCCAATGACTTCGAAGGTACCTCGCCGGGGGGAGGAGAGTTGATCCAAGACAGGGTTGCTGCTCTTGAGGAACTGCGTTGTGAGGTTCTGCGCTGTGAGGCCTGCGACCTCTATCAGACCCGAAACCAAGTGGTTTTTGGGTCGGGGACCTGTGATGCCGCCCTCATGTTTGTGGGTGAGGCTCCGGGGAAGAATGAAGACTTGCAGGGAGAACCTTTTGTGGGACAGGCCGGGAGGCTCCTCGACACGCTCTTGGATGAGGCCTCGATTGATCGAACCGATGTCTATATCGGGAATGTCCTGAAATGTCGTCCGCCGGGGAATCGTGATCCCCGACCAGAGGAGATCGAGGCCTGCAAAGGGTATCTTCGTCGTCAGCTTGAACTCGTGGATCCGATGGTTGTGGTGACTCTGGGCAACTTCTCCACCAAGCTGTTACTCAAGACCGAGTTGGGGATAACCCGTCTTCGGGGTCGCTCTTATCAGTGGTGGCGGGGAAAAACACTGATTCCAACGTATCATCCTGCAGCAGCCCTGCGGGGAGGCGAAAGAATCATCGAGATGATGCGAGAGGACTTCAAACTGATGCGTTCTGTGCTCGACGGGGAGACTTCGACATCAGATAGCTCTGAGGCACGACAGTTGGGGTTATTCGGATGATAAGCGTGAGGTGTCCGTCGGTAGAAGACACCCGTTTCGCGGGAGCTCGTTTGGCGGCCCATTGCGTCCCTGGCGACGTGATACTGCTGGTGGGTCAACTTGGCGCCGGGAAAACCGCTTTCGTCTCAGGTATAGCCGACGGTCTTGGGGTCGAAGGCCCGGTTACTAGCCCTAGCTATGTGATCATGCGTCGTTACGACGACGGTTTCCTTCCACTGGTTCACGTCGATGTGTACCGCCTGGGTTCGTTGGGAGAGTTCGCCGACCTTGACGTCTGGGAAGAATCCCAGAACGGTGTCTTGGTCATCGAGTGGGGGACGGCCGTCGGGTCGAAACTCCCCGAAGACCGTCTGGTAGTGAGGATCGATGTCGATACCGATGAATGCCGGACCATCACTTTCGAAGCGATGGGGAAGTGGAAGACCAGACGGCTCGACGACTTGGGCGGTGTCTCTTGAGGCTTCTTGCCATAGATACCGCTACTCCCGCTTCTTCGGTGGCTCTCTCTGATGGCCGACGGATCGTCGCGTCGGCCAGCCGTACCGATCGGCGAGGGCATTCTTCGTTCTTGGTCCCCGCCATCGACTTCTGTTTCGACCAGGCCGACTGGAAACCCACGGATATTGACGCAATCGTCATCGATGTTGGGCCTGGCCTCTACACGGGAATCCGGGTGGGGATGGCTACTGCCCAAGGCTTAGCAGCCGCAGTGGGGGTGCCCTTGATTCCGGCGTCCTCGCTCGATGCTTTGGCCCTGAGGGCGGCCACAGCGCGGCGGTCGATTTGGTCGGTCGTCGATGTCCGGAGAGGTGAGATGGCCGTCGCCTCCTACCGTCCTGTCCCGGGCGGGGTCGTGAAACAGCATCCGGCTGAGATAGTTGATCCTGACGGACTCCGGGCACTTCTCGAAGCGTCCCATGAAGATGTCTTGGTTGTCGGTGACGTGGGTTCTTGTGGCCCCGATTTCCTTTCAGGTATATCTCGGGTTCGTCCCGGTCGCCCCACCTACCCACCGGCCGAAGCTCTAATTGAGATTGGCACATCCGCATTGGAGCGTGGTGAGATTCCGCACCCCGACGAGATCCGACTTCTCTACCTGCGTGAACCGGACGTCTCAATCAACTGGGAAGTGCTGAATCCGCCCAATCCTTGGGGCGTGGTGTCATGAAAGTCTCAATCCGGTCGATGCGGGATAGCGACCTTAAGGCCGCCCTGGATATTGAGAGGTCGGTTTATCCGCAACCGTGGTCGGAGCGGATATTCAGGGACGAATTGGCAGCTCCCAACCGTGTCTACCTCGTGGCCGAGGTCGAAGGTGTGATGATTGGCTACGGTGGCTTGATGATGGTGGCCGACGAGGCTCACATCACCACGGTGGTGGTTTGTCCGGAATGGCGATCCCACAAGGTCGGGACTCGAATAATGCTTGCTTTGGTTGACGAGGCCATTGAAAAGGGAGGCGCTGCTCTCACATTGGAGGTCCGAACCTCGAACGCGGCGGCTCAGGCCTTGTACCGGCGTTTTGGCATGGAGCCAGTAGGAGTGAGGAAACGGTATTACATAAATGAAGACGCAGTTATCTACTGGGCCCGGAACGTTAACGGTGGCGAGTATCGGAGACTTCTCAAAGAGATAAGGTCGACTGTGGAATGAAACCGGTGATTCTTGCTTTCGAGACTTCTTGCGACGAGACCGCAGTAGCGGTGGTGCGCGGATACGAGATCTTGTCTTCGGTTGTGTCGAGCCAAATTGACATTCATGCGAGGTTCGGTGGCGTTGTCCCTGAGATTGCGGCGAGAGCACATGTGGAGTCGATTCGGCAACTGACTCATCAAGCATTGGTCGATGCCTCGGTCCATCCGGGAGATCTCGACGCTGTCGCGGCCACTGAAGGCCCGGGCTTGGTTGGTGCCCTGCTGATTGGGCATTCTTTCGGTAAGGCCACCGCCTGGGCGCGTCAGATCCCATTTGTTGGGATCGACCATATGGAAGGACACTTGTTCGCACCGGTGTTCGAATACGAGGAATACGGGCCACCGGCCATTGTTCTTCTCGCCTCTGGAGGGCATTCCGAGATTGTCTATGTCAAAGACTGGGGCGACTACCAAGTCCTCGGTCGAACGATCGACGACGCAGCTGGAGAGGCGCTAGACAAGCTTGCCCGGGTGATGGGGCTTGGATATCCGGGTGGTCCCGCGATCGATGCGGCTTCGGAAGGAGGGAATCCGAACGCAGTCGCTTTCCCGCGGGCTCTGCCAGATCGGAGATACGACTTCTCGTTCTCCGGGCTGAAAACTTCGGTACTCACTTTCTTGGAGAAGTCGAAAGCTGCAGGAACGCTTCCCCCTCTCGCCGATGTGGCGGCATCGGTGCAAGAAGCGATAGTCGATGTCCTAGTCGACAAGACTATGAATGCTTGTGAGGACACGGGAGTGAAAAGGGTTGGTGGCGGCGGCGGGGTCTTGGCCAATAGGCGACTTGGCGAGAAGTTGGGCGAGGCGGCACGAGAGCGAGGCATCGAGCTTTGCCTCCCATCGCCAGCTCTCGCCACCGACAATGGAGCAATGATCGGGGCGGCCGCCGTCCATTGGCTCGAAAAAGGTGTGTTCGACGCTTGGGACGCTCCAGTCGATCCGGGGCGTCGCCTCTGATATCAGAAAAAACCCGGTTATCGGCCCGTCTTGGGGGTGGATTTGTATACCGTGTATTTCTGCGGGGAGTGTCCGGATCGTTTTGTCGCGCCGATGCTTCTCAGGAGGGACAATCGAGGAGGGAAATCCGATGACGTATCGTTTATCGCGTCATGCATTCGCGCTTGTGGCGGTTATTGCCGTTGCAGCGACGGTGGTAGTCGCATCACCTGGCGCCAGAGCTCAGACCGCGCCTTACTTGGATCCGGGTCAGCCGATATCAGTTCGGGTTGACGACCTGCTGTCGAGGATGACGCTTGATGAGAAGATCGGGCAGATGACTCAAGTAGATATCGCTGCGATCGACAATCCGTCCGACTTGGCTAGCTATCGCATTGGTTCGGTTCTAGCTGGCGGAGGATCAGATCCGGCGGCCGGTAACTCAGCTTCGGCTTGGACGGAGCTTTATGACAGTCTTCAGCGTGCCACACTGGCCGCGCCCCTTGGGATTCCGATGATTTTTGGGACCGATGCGGTGCATGGGCACAGCAATGTTGTCGGTGCCACGATCTTTCCACACAACATCGGTTTGGGGGCGGCCCGGAACCCGTCACTCGTAGAAGATATTGGTCGAGCAACGGCACTGGAAGTAGCTGCGACTGGAGTTGACTGGACTTTTGCACCGACCATCGCCGTTGTTCGAAACGACAGGTGGGGTCGCGCATATGAATCGTTCGGTGAGACTCCGGAGCTCGTCAGCTCGATGACCCGTGTGGTTTCAGGGCTTCAAGGGTCCTCTCTCTCAGATCCCGCCACGATCCTTGCTACCGCCAAGCACTATGTTGGCGATGGCGGAACCACTGGCGGCGTAGATCAAGGTGATACACAACTCTCCGAATCCGAGTTGCGGGCGATCCACCTGGCTCCATATCGGGCGGCAGTGGAAGCTGGAGTGGGATCAGTGATGATCTCCTACTCGAGCTGGAACGGCGTGAAGATGCATGGCCATCAGTACCTGATCACCGATGTCCTCAAAGGAGAGTTGGGGTTCGACGGGATTGTGGTATCTGACTGGGCGGGGATCGATCAACTCGACGGAGTGCGAGGTATTTCGGCGAGTGATGTTCGGACCTCGATTAATGCCGGAATCGACATGGTGATGGTCCCGAACGACTACGCGCTCTTCATTTCGCTTCTCCGGACTGAGGTGAACAACGGCCGTGTTTCTACGGCGAGGATCGACGACGCCAACCGGAGGATCCTGCGGAAGAAATTCGAACTCGGCCTGTTCGAGAGGCCTTACGCCGACCGCACGTTGGCCAGTGTCGTCGGAAGTCAGGAGCATCGAGATCTCGCCCGCCAAGCGGTCCGCGAATCCATTGTGCTCCTGAAAAACCAGAACGAGATTCTTCCATTGCCAAAGACGGGCCTGAAGCTATTCGTAGCCGGGAAGAACGCTGACAACATTGGCAACCAGTGTGGAGGGTGGACAATCGAATGGCAGGGTGCCAGCGGGAATATCACTTCGGGGACCACGATTCTTCAGGGAATTCGCAATGCAGTGGGATCTCAGAATGTCACATATAACGCGACCGGAACTGGGATCGACAGTTCCTACACGGCCGCTATTGCGGTGGTCGGTGAAACCCCATACGCGGAAGGTATCGGCGATCTCCCCAGCTCGATGGGGCTTGATTCGACCGATCTGGCGACTATCAACAGACTCCGCGCTTCAGGCGTGCCAGTGATTGTTGTCCTGGTTTCTGGTCGACCGTTGGATATCGCCTCGGAGCTGGGAAACTGGGATGCCTTGTTGTCGGCATGGTTGCCAGGGACCGAAGGAGCGGGAGTAGCCGATGTTCTCTTCGGTGACTACAACCCGACCGGGAAGCTCCCAGTCACTTGGATGCAGAGTGCATCGCAACAGCCAATCAACGACGGTGATGGAAAGACCCCATTGTTCTCTTATGGGTTCGGTCTCTCCTACGGTTCACAACCTACGACCACGACTACTCGTCCGACTACGACGACTACGACTACTCGTCCGACTACGACGACTA
>CAYTVW010000040.1:0-10591 GCA_964441865.1 uncultured Acidimicrobiaceae bacterium | reverse complement strand
CAGAGCCAGGTGGGGAAACGAAGCCCGGCCGCCAGCACGACGCCCAAAGCCGCCAATGCGGCGAAAGCCAACATGCCGATCACGGGGTTGGGGAAGCCGAATACTTGCGCCTGCGCCGACTGGATCACGCTGCTGCAGCTGACGAAGGCGTTGATATCGCAGCCGAGGGCCGCGTTCTCGCCCGAAATCTCGGCCTACATCGTCTCTTTGTCCTCCGCCACCCGGGACGATCCTTCGATAGTCCTCGGTGTCAGCCCGAGAGGTTCGATCGCTCTCTACCGAGCGGCCCAGGTCAGAGCAGCCATGGACGGTCGCGACTTCGTGATCCCCGACGACGTGAGAGACTTGGCGCTCCCGGTGATGTCACACAGGATCACTCTCCAATCTGACGCTGTCCTAAGAGGAGTGACCCCCGACAGAATCCTCGAAAGGATCGTTGCCACCATCCCTCTGGATGAGACACCCTCCCGGCCATGAAATACCTCCTCCCTCTCTATCCGCTGCTCTTGGTGGTAGCGGTCACAGCGAGGGCTGTCTATGCGATCACGGCGGTGGTAGCACTAGGAGTATTCGCTTTACTTACGCTCTTCCAAATCGACAGCGTCACCAGAAACCTCTCCTTCGAGCGGATTCACCCAGAAAGGGGTTTTGTTGGAGATGACCTGATCGTCGAACTAGAGATCACCAACCTGAGCAAGTTCAAGGCTCCCTGGCTCGAGCTCGCCGACGCCGTACCAATCGACCTTCGAACCCCGGAATCCGGTGTCGCAAAGGTAATTACCGTCGGAAGACGTCAGACCGATCGATTGACTTACCGAATACACTGCCACAAACGCGGGCTCTATCGGATTGGCCCTCTTAGAGCAACAGTCGGGACCCTTTTCGGCCCAATGGCAGTCCGCCTACCCGAGTTGCCGACCACAGATTTCGTCGTCTACCCCGAGATCTGGCCGATTGATGCCCTCAATCTTCCCGCTCGTGCGCCGATCCCTAACCTCTCCGATTCCTCTTCCCTGATCGAAGACCCCTACAGGATCACTGGCGTCCGGGATTACCGGGACGGCGATAGCCCCCGGCAGATCGAATGGTTAGCTTCAGCCCGGTCGGGTCGCCTACTGGTGAAACAGTTCAACCGTGCAACGTCACGAGATCTGATGATCTGCCTCGATCTATGTCGATCAAATCACGAACGCTGGACTTCCGGAACCGATGTCGCGGTATCTACCGCCGCTTCTATCGCCCACCACGCGATCACCAAAGAACGCCTTTCGGCCGGTCTTGTTGTCAACGGCCATGATCCTTTGGGAAGCCAACAATCTCTTTGGCTCCCCGGAAGTAGCCACCCTCATCTCAAGATGATCCTGGCGTTTCTCGCCCGCGTCGAGTCAACCCCAGATGACCAACTCCTCGGACTCATCGAGACACACGCCGCCCGAATTCCTTTCGGTTCGACGTTGATGATCCTCACAGGCAAAGTCAACGATTCTCTCCACGGCCTCATGGAACGCCTCAAGTCGAGCGGGCATCCCGTAGTGGTCGGATTGATTCAACCCAGGCCAGACGATCCCAAACGACTGGGGAACATCCCTCTTTATCACATCAGAGATCGGAACTCGCTTCGAGGTCTCTCCAACTCGGGAATCCGATAATGAACGACATGAGCTGGATCCGCCTGATAAGCCTCGCGATTCTGACGGGATCTATAGCAGCCTCCATCGGATCGGTCGCCCCGATCACTTCTCTCAAAGCCTCTTTCATCGCCCTAGCGGTCACGGCGTCTTCAACGCTCGCATGGAGCCGTGACAGAGCCGAACGCCGCACCCGTTGGGAGAGGAGCCGCCGCACGGTTTTGTCCTTCGTCGGCCTAGTGGTGTTCATCGAGACCATTCACCTGAGCGAGTTCGGACTGGTGGGCGCCCTGGACCGCCTCGCCGGAGGCCTTCCAATCCTGGTAGAGACCCCCGTCTTGTGGGGCTTCGCTATCGCTGTCTCGATCTGGTTCACGATCCAGATGACCCTCGACGACCTTCGCGACCTGGGTGAACCTTGGGACGTCTCCGAGAATGGGACACCGTCGCTGGACCGTCTCCATTTCAGATTCATGTTGGGAGCGTTGGTCGTGGTCGCGTGTGGCGGCATCACTCTAGCTGATGCTTCTTCTTTGTCGGGAAGCTCTTTGAAGCCCGGTGTGATCTGGCCAATCGCCTTGTACTTCCCCGTCGGGCTGACGGGTCTGGTCGGGGCACGACGGCTCTCTCTCCGACGAACTTGGAAACATCAGCATGTACTCAGTGATTCCGAGTTCCTCAGCGGCTGGAGAAGATCGTCCCTCGTCTGGATCGCAGCTTTCTGGAGCCTTCTCTTCATGGTTCCGATCGGCGGAGAAGCCCCCGTAGCAGAGGTTGTTGATGGAATATTCACGGGCGTGTCTAGCACGGGACAATGGTTGGCCGACCGCATCGTGCCCCAAGCCGAAGAACCCGAAATCGAGGCCGAAGTCGTTTCGCAAGACCAAGAAATCAAGGGGGCGGGTGGAGAACTGAACGTGACCTGGTGGACAATCGTGTTTCTCTCGGTTCCAGCACTCCTCATGATCGCGGCCATCTGGATGTTGTGGAGGGGCCGGAAAGCTGCACTGGCTGCGACAACCCGCGGCATCAGATCTCTTCTTCGAAAGGTTCGGAATCTGCCTCGGCGAATTGTGGAAGGGATCAAGGCGATTCTCACGGATTTCCGGACCATGCTTAAGACCCCGCAAGAAAGGAAGGGGACACTGAAGGTTCTCCGCAGATCAACCCATCCAGCAATCGCCGCCGCCAAGTCCAAGAGTCGGACGCGCCCTTGGGAACCGACTGATACCTACTCCCGCCGAATAGCAAAGGCATACCGAGAATTCGTGGGCCGAGCAGACTCGACCCCCGATCTGTCACATAACGAAACCCCACGAGAACGAATGAAGCGGATCTCTATGGCGCTCCCCCTCGTCGCCGATTCCGGAGAAAGCCTCACCCGTCTTTTCGAAGAAGTCCGGTATTCACCACATCCGATGGGCGCCGTTCAAGCAGACCAGGCGACGCGCCTCCTTCGGATAGCGCTCGACGCTCTCAAGATGAGATCTCGCACAGAACAGGGTCACCCTGATTAGGCTCAACCTTGTGAGCCCAATCGTTCCCCGGTCGGTTTTGGACGATCCTCCAACTGCGTCTGAACGAGCCCGACCAAGCCAACCTAGCGGTTCGAAACCGGTCACCACCGGACCCCGCTTGGCGAAACGCAGAGCAGCTTCCGCCCGAAGGCCTTCAGAAGGAATCCTCCCATGACGACCCAAAGAGCCGTGATCCTCGTTTTTGACTCTTGCGGAACCGGGGAAGCTCCCGACGCCGCCGAATACGGTGACGTCGGCTCTGATACTCTCGGCCACACTGCCGAGGCCAACGATGGTCTCAAGCTCCCTACCCTTCAGGCCGCAGGCCTGGGAAACGTTCATCCGAATCTCAAGGGTGTCCCTCAATCACCAAAACCTACGATGGCTTTTGGCCGAATGCAGACAGCCTCCGTCGGGAAGGACTCCACAACGGGCCATTGGGAAATCGCTGGTCTGATAACCGAGGTCCCGCACGGCACGTTCACTGAGACCGGTTTCCCCACAGAGCTGATCTCCTCAATAGAGGATGAGGCGGGCATCAGCTTCATTGGGAACGTCGCTGCATCTGGGACCGAGATCATCGAGAGACTGGGACCGGACCATCTGTCAACCGGTTGCCCGATTCTCTACACATCTGCCGATTCTGTTCTTCAGATTGCTGCCCACACTGACATAATCGCTCTCGAACGCCTCTATGAGATTTGTCGCATCTCCCGACACCACGCTGACCGCTACAGGATCGGACGAGTAATCGCCCGCCCATTCACGGGTGAACCGGGAAGCTTCGTTCGCACATACGATCGCCAAGACTTCTCCATGCCTCCCCACGCCCCAACGGTTCTCGACCAAGCGGAGGAAGCGGGTTTATCAGTGATCGGGATCGGGAAGATTGAGGACCTCTTTGCAGGACGAGGCCTCACCGAATCGATTCATACGAACGGTGACGCGAACGGCCTCGAAACAACCCTGACCGCTCTCGCTGAACTCGACCGCTCCGGAATCATCTTCACCAACCTGGTGGACTTGGACATGCTCTACGGTCATCGGGAAGACCCAAAAGGCTACGCAGAAGGCCTGAGCCTCATCGATTCCTATCTTCCCCACCTGCTCGACGTCCTAACACCCAACGATCTCCTGATAATCACCGCGGACCACGGAAATGACCCAACAGACGGCTCGACCGATCACACCCGAGAGAATGTCCCGCTCCTCGCCTCGGGACTCAACGCGGCCGGAGTTGACCTTGGAATTCGCAGTCAATTCTCCGATGTTGCAGCGACCGTTTCCGAGTATCTGGGACTCGCGAACCCGAGCGCGGGGACTTCGTTCCTCGATCTGATTCGATAACCTCGGGACCGCCCGATAGACCAGGATCGGGCCACCTTTGGACACCGAAAAGTCTGATTTCTCCTGGCCTTTCAGGGCTTAGACTTCTTGGACGATTTCGGAACAGCGAGCCAGTCCGAGGTTTCCTTCGGGCGCCTTTCTTCCGTGAACGTCTCTCCTGCCTCCAAGTCACCCTTCTTGAACGAATCGACAGTTGAGAGTGCGGCTCTCATCCAGGAGGGGATCTCTTCTCCCGAGGACTGCGCCTCTTCCTCGGATTCGGGCTCCGGCTCGGGCTCCGGCTCCGGCTCGGGCTCCGGCTCGGCCTCGGGCTCCGGCTCCGGCTCCGGCTCCGGCTCGGGCTCCGGCTCCGGCTCAGGCTCCGGCTCCGGCTCCGGTTCCGGTTCCGGCTTTCGTTCCTTCTTCCTGCGAGACCCGCGACCCGGCGAACGTTCTTCGGCTTCGATCACAGGGACATCCATGGCAGCGGGGACTTCGAGATCACCCCCGGCCAACTCCGCCTCCGGTTCTTCAGCGATCTCGTCACCCGTCAGAGATTCCGTATCGGGTTTCTCCGCTTCGCCGGCAGAAACATCTGCCGCCGCTCTGGCGAGTGAAGCTCTCAGCTTCTCCTCAATGGTCGCCACTGATCCGGAATCCGGGACGAATTCTTGTTCTGGTCCTGGCTCCGGTGAAGGCTCCGGCTCCTCCGGGTACTCCTGTTCCCCGTAGGCTCTGGCGAACAGAGAACGTAGCGACGCCGTCCACGCGACCTGAGCTGGCAGCAACGACTCATCTTCAGTCTTTCCGCCAAACAACCACACGAACCTCCCCGATACAAGGACCGAGACTGGAACGCTGTCCGAGAGGCGGTTGTCGTCAACTCTTGTCCAATCGACAGCGTCTCGAGACACCCACACTGCCACATCAGAGCCGATCGTTCCCACAGCGAGGAGACCCAAGTCAGTTGCCACCACCTCTTCGAGAATCGTCCCCACCTCGAATTCGATCGGGACTCGAACCCACCTACGCCCATCATCGGAGACCCAAACTGCTCCAGAATTCCGAAGTTGGTCCTGCCCAACCGCGGTCCACCCTCCCTCGAAGAACGCAACCGCTTCTACCGAAGCCATATCAAAAGGCGCACGCAACTCCGCCCCGATATCGGTCCAGTTCAACCCGTCGGTGCTTTCAAGCACCATCCCCCGATGCTCCTCAGGATTCCGACCAAACGCGACGAGCCTTCCTGCAACCAACTCGATCCTGTTGATCGGTCCCTCCAAATCCAAACGATTCCAAAGCGCCCCCGTCAGAGATGAGAAAACAGTCATCCCTTTTCGATCACGGGCAGTAGCTACCAGTCTCTCCCCGTAGGCCACAACCTGGTTGAAACCAATACCCGACAGCTCTGAAGCTGTCTGAGAAGTAATCCTCTTCCACCTTCCCGGTTCAACGAGCCTCCACACCGCTCCAGCTGGTCGACCGTCTACGCCGATCGAGTGGCCGACCGCTAACGGAACTCCGCGAAAATCAACCGAGGCCGAGGCGATCCCCGGATCCCATGGTCCCTGTGGCTGCCAGAGGAGACCATCCGTAGACACCCAGACTCGGGCCTGTGCGGGAGAGCCCGGGAAAGTGGCGCTCCCGACGGCGATCCAAGATTCATCGGATTCTCTGACCTGCTGAAGACGAGCGCCCTGTTCGATGTCGAGGTAGCGCATAGTCCACTCGGTCGCGGCGGTCTCCTTCGAAGCATTGGCAATTCCACCGGAAGCCCCCGCTTCCTCGTCCTTCCTGGCAGCGTGTTCAGCGGAGTACCTCGAAAGCCCGAAACCTCCGAGCACTGCAACGAAACCCAGGAGGACGAACATTCCGCCAAGTATCCCCAACCAGTGGAGCGGCCCCATCTCGGCCAGGGCGGCACCATGGAAAGACGCCACGACACAGCTGGAGATCACAACATCACCTCACCATGCGGAACGAAAATCCTCAGCATTCAATGTGGAAGGTAACAGCGAAATCGGGTCAGAGAGGGAAAATCGGCCTTCTCTCCAGATCCTTTCTTTCAGTCTTCCACTAAAGCCTCGGCAAACAGAAGCGGATCAAAGATTTCGAGATCGTCCATCGACTCCCCAACCCCGAGGAATTTCACAGGCACATTCAGCTCCTTTTCGACACGGACCACGACTCCACCCTTCGCCGTTCCGTCGACTTTGGTGAGGATAATCCCAGTGAGAGAAGCGGCTTCGCAGAACGCTTTAGCTTGTGAGACACCGTTCTGTCCCGCCGTCGCATCCAGAACCAGCAACACCTCATCTACCTGTCCCGCTTCTTTCTCCAATACTCTGCGGATCTTTGACAACTCGGCCATCAGGTCCTTCTTGGAATGGAGCCTCCCGGCGGTGTCGACAATGACAACGTCGTAACCTCGCGCTTTCGCCGCCGAGTAGGCATCGAATGCCACCGAAGCCGGATCGGCTTTCTCCCCACCTCCTATCACTTCCACCCCGACTCTTTCTGCCCATACCCTCAACTGGGTCTCGGCAGCCGCCCGGAAGGTGTCGGCAGCCCCCAGGAGAATCGATTTCCCGGAAGACTTCAGCTTTCGAGCCAGCTTCGCAATCGAAGTCGTCTTTCCCGTCCCGTTCACACCGACCACCATCACCACTGAAGGCTTCGAATCGAGTTTCAGGTCACGTCCCATACCTTCCAACAACTCACCAATTCCACGACGAATCTCCAATCGAGCGGCTCGCTCGTCGACCGGTCGAGCGGACCGGACTCTCGACACCAGAGTGGTCGCGGTTGCCACACCCAAGTCGGCTCCAATCAACGCCTCTTCTAGAGCCTCCCAGGTTCCTTCGTCCATCCCGCTCCGACTGAACACATCGCGAAGGGAGTCTCCAAAGGAAGCACGGGCCTTCGTCATCCCTTCCTGAACCTTGCGTCCTGTACGCTCCTCAGCGATCTCCGAACCGATCCTCCCAGTCCTCGACCTCCTAAAGAAGAACGCGATAAGGAAGAAGACCACAACAGCCGAAAGCACGTAGACCCACGAATATCCCATCTCGATCCCGGAGGATAACCCTGCAGTCAACTCACCCGATTATCGGCCCGGATCGAACGACCAGGTCCCATCAGTTGGTACGCTCTAGCCAAGGATGAAGAACCTGATCTCTTGGGCCATTTTTGCGGTCGTCGGATTAACGGCTTGCGCAAGCGAAGACGTCGCACCAATCGACCCCTCGCTGATCCTTGGCCGCTGGGGTCTTGACCAAATGGAGTCTTCTGGAGCGGTCTTCACTGATATCTCTGGCCTCACCCATCCCACAGAAGAAGGCCATTGGGGATGGGTCGAACTCAGACCTGACGGGACTCTCTTCGGGACTACGCCATCCAACGACTTTTCGGGCTACTACACCTTCGACGGAGTCAACTTTTGGGGGTCCGACGTTTGGTTCACCCTCACCCTTTCGTCGGTTCCTGGCGTCCCGATCGAACTCATCACCGAGGCCGAACGACTTGCGAGTCTCCCCTTCGCAGACGACCGCTTCAGCGTCGAGTTCTCACAAGATGGAGACACGATGCGTTTCGAAAACGACGACTACTCGTTTCTCTTCGTCAGGATCGGAATCCCGGACTGAAAAACAGCTCAGGGCGTGATGCTCTTGGGTTCTCTCGTCGCTGACCGATGGTCTTCAAACCTCTTGGCTACCGCCTTAGACGAACCTCCCGGTTCCATGGTGATTCCGTAGAGAACGTCTGCAGTCTCCATCGTCTGCTGCTGGTGAGTGATTATCACTAGCTGAGCGTCAGCTCGGAATTTCTCTAGGAGCCGGATGAATCGATGAAGGTTGGCATCATCGAGTGCCGCTTCGACCTCGTCGAGGATGTAGAACGGGCTTGGACGAGCCTTGAATATCGCGAACAGGAACGCCAAAGCCGCCAGAGAACGCTCCCCGCCGGAAAGCAAGCTCATCTTCGATACTTTCTTCCCGAGCGGTTGAGCGTGAATATCTACTCCAGATGTATTCGGGTTTTCTGGATCAGTGAGGATCAAACGACCGGACCCTCCGGGGAACACCATCGCAAAATGCTCTCTATAGGCGTCGGCGATCTCGTCGAATGCGTTCGTGAACCGCGTCTGGATCTCCTCTTCCAAAGCTTTGATGATCTTTCTGAGTTCGTTCCGCGAACTCTCAAGATCGAGAAGCTGACCGTTGAGGAAGCTGTGCCGCTCTGACAGTTCCTCATATTCCTTGGCAGCAAGCGGATTCACTGGTCCCATTCGCCGCAGTTCGGCCTCCCTTGATGCCAATGCCTGCGAGAGATCATCGGAGTCGATACCCGGTCTTGGGGCAGCCAGAGCCTCGTCTTCCGAAGCGTCGGCGTCACGCCTGAGAGCTTCTTCCGTCGCCTCGCGACGAGCATTCAGATCGGCGACTTCAACCGCTAGCTCGGACAACCGATCCTTGGTCCGAGACAATAAGTCATTGGCTGAATCGAGCGAAGAACGAACTCGAGCGAGCCGCGTTCGGGCATCTTCGGACCGGACCCTCAAATCGGATTGCCTGGCCCGTAGCTCTTTCAGCCGAATAGCGACCGCATCGAGAGACCTCTCGGCAATCTCTTCGATCGCCGCCAGCCGGGCTATTGCCTCAGGCTGCACCGGTTTGTCTTCGTCACTTTGCAGCACTGCGATGATCGCATCGCGGCGAGTTGACTCCATGTGTCGTCTCTCTGAGAGAGCTCTATGCGCCGAGGCGGCCTCGTGCCACTCATGACGAGCAGCTTCTCGCATCGCTGCTACCTCGACTCTTTGGCGAGTCAGCTCTTCCCACATCCGCTGACGTTCGGCCTCTTCACCCTCCAGTGCAGCGAGACGATAACCTAGCTCTTCCCGGCGAAGAGAGCGCGAGAGGCCAGCCTCGCCCAACGATTGCCGCCTCTCCTCAAGCCTCTCCAACTCTTGGCGAAGCGAACCCATAGACCGGTCGAGTCTGGCCAAGGTTTCGGTGGCACCAGCGATGCGAGCTTCAAAAGCCTCCAGCTCTTCCAGTCGTTTCCGTTCGACCTCACGAGCCTCGTCGAACTGTCGGCGAGCGGTCTTGAATCTGCTTTCCGCACGAGAAGCTTCGATCTGGAATCCTTCAAGAACACTCTGAGCGGCTTCCACCATCGCAGGGGTAGCCCCGTCGGGATGAGCAACCCGGATACCCCCGGCCTCCACCAAGTCCCCTTCGGGGGTCACTGCCCTCAACTCGGGATGTCGTTCAACGATTCTCCACGCTGATGCCCAACCTTCCACCACCACGACATCTCCGAGGAGTCTCGTTGCCAAACCAAGATCAGCGTTTTTGCCGAGCATGTCTACCAACGCGTCTACCCCCATGTCGACCGCCACACGTCGGGCAATCGGATCGTCGCTTGCCGAACTTGTTGCCACCATGGGGACTCCACCACGTCCAGACGATTTCAGGTCGACTACCGCAGCTGTGACGTCATCCATGTCACCGAACGCAATGGAGTCAGACCAAATCCCCAGAGCCGCATCGACTGCCGCGGCCATCTCGACGGGGACATCGAGGCGTTGGGCTATAGAACCCAACACACCTTCGGACGATTCCACGATCGCCCGAGCTTCCGGATCGAATGGACCCCGAGCGGCCTGTTCAAGAGCTTCAACCTTTGCTTCGGCCGCGGCCACCTTGATCCGGGTTTCGCTCCTGGCCGCTTCCGCCGTCTCCCACTCCTCTTGGTACTGCTTCCTTTCCAACTCAGCAAGCGAATAGCGTTCCTCGGCCTCACCCGCCAGTGCGTCGAATTCTTGAATCTCGGTTCTCACCGCTTCCGCCTCGGACGACTCGGCCGCCAGCTGCTCCGCCACCGAACCGCTCCTACGGTCTAGAGCCTCAAGCTCTCTCTTGTCTCTCTCATCTGAAGCGTCAAGCGAGCGAAGATCACCACGGACGACGGCAATTGCACCTTCTGTGGACATCCCTTCCTGATCGGCCAAAGAACGCTCCTGATCCTCCAATCCGCGGAACTTCTGTTCGGCTTTCTCCGCTACAGCTTCCGCCGCCACTTCCTCGTCAGAGGTCGAGTCGAGCCGAGTGTTGA
>CAYTVW010000039.1:6844-10609 GCA_964441865.1 uncultured Acidimicrobiaceae bacterium | reverse complement strand
TCGGTTGATGACGTCTGGTCTCTCGATCCCACCAGGAACCCCAACGCTATCTGGACGGTTTCGGCAACCCCAAAGGACGTAGCTACTTACTTCGGTTACACGAACCTTCTCTCGATAGGGGTGATAGATCGTTATGAGTCGGGTGCGGTGAAGACGCTAGAGGTCTCGGGGGTCAACTCATCTGGAGTTCCGAGCTCGAAAACTGTTCCGGTGGACAACGCTTTCTTCGCTGATGGAGGACCTGGCGATCGATTGGGCCTGAGAGGTCGGTACTTCAGTGTTGCCTGGCCGACGCCCGAGGCCACCAGCTTCGTGCCTTCGCAGTTCGGGGACATCTACGGATCCGTCCACTTCGACAATATCAACACTCTCTTCGAACTCGGTATCACCAGAGGGTGCAACCCTCCCGAGAACACCCTTTTCTGCCCCGACCAGAGCGTGACTCGAGGGCAGATGGCCGCGTTTATCGCTAGAGCGCTTGACCTTCCGCAGCCTTCGAAGGACTACTTCACTGATGATCAAGGAACAGTTTTCGAAAACGACATCAATCGTTTGGCGGAAGCTGGGGTGACTAACGGGTGTGGTGGCACGAAGTATTGTCCAAATGCTCCTTTGACTCGTGAGCATATGGCAGCGTTCCTCTCTCGCTCTCTCGATCTGCCGCCGGCAACTAGCCCGAACTGGTTCACAGACGACGATGGGTCGCCTTTCGAGTCAGAGATCGACCGGATAGCTGAAATCGGTGTAACAAAGGGATGCAATCCACCCGAGAACACCAGGTATTGCCCCGCTGAAAGTGTTACTCGCGCTCAGATGGCATCGTTCCTTGTGAGGGCAGTCACCCACGTCATGAGGTAATCGCTATCGTTCCCTCGGAATGAATGAGATTTACCTAAATACCCGATCGCTGTTGAGCGACGGGAAATGGACGGCTGGAGTAATCGGGCTCGGATACGTGGGGCTTCCTTTGTTGGTTTCGACGGTAACCAAGGGATTGGCGGGAATCGGATTCGACGTCTCGACTAAGAGAATCACCGATTTGTCTTCGGGGAAGTCGCATATTGACGACATTTCTGACGCCGACCTGGCAGCAGCAGCCCAAGGAGACATCAAATACACCGCTAACCCGAATGATCTTGCTAAAGCCGACGTGATCTTTATTTGTGTCCCCAGCCCTCTCGGGCGGAACCGTCAACCCGACCTTTCGTTCATTGAGGCTGCTTCGGAGACCGTCGCCCGAATAGCGCGACCGGGTCAAGTGGTCTCATTGGAGTCAACAACCTATCCGGGGACGACAGAGGATTACCTGGTCCCGGCTGTGAAACGAGCAGGGCTGACGCTCGACGAAGACGTATTCGTGGCGTTTTCTCCAGAACGGGTATCTCCCGGCGACGATATGAAGACTGCTGAGATCCCGAAGGTTGTCGGTGGGGTGACCCCCAAGTCTGGGGAGCTAGCTGCCGCAGCGTATCGCAGGATTGTCCCAGCAGTCCACGTTGTCAGTTCCGCTCGCGTTGCAGAGCTGTCGAAGCTCCTGGAAAACACTTATCGAGCCGTGAACATAGGACTAGTGAACGAGATGGCTCAACTTGCTCACGAATTGGGAATAGACATTTGGGAGGCGGTGGAAGCCGCTGCGACCAAACCCTTCGGGTTCCAGGCATTCTGGCCTGGTCCGGGAGTTGGGGGACACTGCATTCCTCTAGACCCGCAATACCTCTCGTGGAGAGCCAGGGAGGCGAACTTCGCTACCAGGTTCATCGATTTGGCTGAGCAGGTGAATTCGAAGATGCCGTCCTATAACGCTTCGCGTATCGCCGATGTATTGAATGGTCTTGGGAAGGCCGTACACGGAAGTCGGATTCTGGTGATCGGAGTGGCGTACAAGTCCGATATCGCAGACGACCGAGAGTCCGCTGCCTATGACGTGATAGCTGAGTTGAGCAGGAGAGGCGCCATTGTCGAGGTATTGGACCCTGTAGTGGGCGCCGAGAGGATCAAGTCGCGAGGCCTGATCCCATCGAAGAGCCTTGAGGGGTATGACCTGGCCGCGATCCTCACTGACCACTCGACAATCGACTATCGGAAGGTCTCCGAAGAGGTCCCGGTGGTATTCGATGCGCGAGGGGTTTACCGGCGTCTGAGAATCGAGGTGGCGAACGTGGTCGCTCTGTGAAGATTCTGGTCCTGACCACCGTTCATCATCCTGACGATACTCGGATTCGCGAACGGCTCATAAGGACGCTGGCTTCACGATTCGAAGTCACTTACGCAAGTCGCACTCCGGGCCCTACAGACCTCACCGGTCTTGTCTGGGTGCCGTTGAGGGGAAACCGACTAAGGAGGTGGTTCGGCTCGGCAAAGCTCGCATTGTTCAACCGGTATCAGGTGATCGTCTTGCACGATCCTGAGTTGATTCCCATTGGCTTCCTGGGGAGACTCCGGAGACGGAGTGTGGTTTTTGATCTTCACGAGAATCTCCCTGAACAGGCGTCGTCCAAGGCATGGGTTCCTCATGCGATTCGACCCCTGATGCGGTGGGTTTCTCGGATGGCTCTGAAAGCCGCCGAACGGAGTTTCTCGGTGACGCTCGCCGAGGAGGGGTATCGAAGGCTTTTCAAGAAGGTCCATGAGGTATTTCCCAACTACCCATGTGTGGCAGATTGGCCCGAGGTAGCAGAGGGAGATGGATCAGCAGTGTATGTGGGGGATGTCGCACCACTGAGGGGGTTGAGGACGGCCGTGATGGCGGTAGGGCTAGCGGGGGTTCCTCTACGGATCATTGGTCCGGTTACTGAACGTTTCCGTAATGAGCTTCAGGATCTGGCCGATCGTGAGGGCTCGGTGATTTCGTTCACGGGTCGTCTCCCGAATAGCGAGGCGTTGGCTGTCGCTTCGACCGCGTCGGTTGCCTTGTCTCCTCTGAATGACGTAGGGAACTACAGGAACTCGCTTCCGACAAAGCTCCTTGAGTACGCGGCGCTCGGACTCCCAATAGTTGCGACTGATCTTCCGGGGACTAGAGAGATTTTGGAGGAGGTGCCGTCAGCGATTCTTGTCCGACCTGAAGATCCCGAAGCGATGGCAGCAGCAATCAAGGAGATGGCCTCGGAAGAATGGAAGAAGAAAGCTTGGTGTAACAGGATGGAGTTTCGGAGGCGGTGGGTTTGGCCAGAAGAGGCCGTGCTCTCTTTCTACTCGGGTTTGCTCCGCTGAATTCTCCCTGGGCCTATAAGGAACCCCGTTCCCCAGGCCAAGTGCATTATCGAGAGGGCAATCGGGACTGTCACAGCAAGAGTTGGGTCACGGTTGGTGAATGATGATGAGACACCTGTAATCAGGATTGCAGCCAGATAGGAGATGGGCATCCACCAACCGAAGTCGAATCCTCCGATTCCGAGGAGGAACCCCGCGGCGAGGCCTATTACGAGTAGGGGAGACGCAACCTGACGGAGACGAAGCGCTTTCGGGTGTTTTCTCCAGGTGAGTCGACGGAATCTCCCGTAGTCAAAGTATTGGGAGGCAAGAGCACGGAATCTATCCCTCGGAGCGTATTCCACGATCAAGTCGGGTTCCAGCCATACGGTCCCCTTAGCTTCTCGAATACGACAGTTGAGCTCGTAATCCTGATTTCGACGCATCTCCTCATCGAAGCCGCCAAGGCGGGTAAGGGTTTCTTTTCTCCAAGCTCCCAGATATACGGTGTCAGTGGGACCGGCCTCTTTGCCTCTCCGGTATTTGGCTCCTCCGGACCCGAGGAGACTC
>CAYTVW010000039.1:0-6834 GCA_964441865.1 uncultured Acidimicrobiaceae bacterium | reverse complement strand
GATATCCGTCCACTACCTTCTGCGTTTTGCATACCACCGACGTTCTCGGCGCCTGTGGTCGCTAGGAGTTCGACTACACGCGAAACATATCGGTTCGGGAGACGCGATTGTGCGTCGCATCGGACGATTATGGAGCCGCGGGCTTCGGCTAGGGCTAGGTTGAGCCCGGCAGGTGTTGAACCCGTCGGGTTGTCAACGAAACGGACTTCAATCTCCGAAGGAATCTGGTGTGCCAGAGTCTTGTGCGAGGAGGGATCCAAGGTCCCGACTGCGAGTAGCGCTTCGATCTTGCCGGGGTAGTCCTGGTCGATTAGTGCAGTCAGTGCTTCCAGAAATGGAACCTCTGGGGTTCGGATAGGGATGATGATTGAGACCGTCGGCGAATTCCGCATCCTGGGTAGGCTAGGACGGTCAAGACGGTGTTGCCCTAACTACGTGTGCGTGGTTCGTTATCGACCGTTCAGAAGGCGTAGGATGCCGGTCGATGCGGACGCGATTCCTGATATCAAGTGGTCTTTCCGACATAACGATACTGGCGGGCGCGGTCGCTCTCTCGTCGGAGGTCCTTTTCCAGAATCCCATTCCCTGGAACACGCCGGAACTCGGACGGAGAGTGATTCCGGGCCTAGTGGTCGTCTTGCTAGGCGCGGTTTTCCTATCTCTGATCACTCTCTACATGACTGGGCCAGGTGTTCCGCGTCCGTCGTATGGGCGAGCGGTTGCTATCGCTGCGGGATCGTTCCTTGGTTTGGCCGGTTTTGCAGTCGTCTCGCGATCGTATTTTTCGAGGCCGCTCATCGGGTTAATTTTCACATTCTGGACTATTGGGATGCTGGTCCAACGTTTCGTGCGGAGGCGTCGGCCATGGGTTGAGAAATTGGCGTTGGTGACCGCGGAACGGGTCCTGGCGGACGACCTGGTGGAGTCCCCCCACGCCGATGTCATTGCCGTCTGGAACGGTGCCTCGGATGTCGCTCCTCAGCCTCTTGACTCATCGGTCACCTTGGCAGTCGATCTTCGGTCAGTTCTATCTCCCCGAATGGCTCAGTTCGTATCCTCAAGTGACATCAGCGGTGTACCCGTTCGGCCTCTCACAAGTGTGTACGAAGAACACACCGGGAGGATTCCTCTAGTTCACTTGGCGGAGGGGTGGGAGATCGCGGCTCCTACAGATCGTAAGCGGTCTGTATTGCTGTGGAAACGGTTGACGGATACCTTGCTTGTATTCCTGTCTCTTCCTATCTGGCTTCCCATAGGCCTGATAGTGGCCTTATCGGTTCGGATGTCGTCGTCCGGGCCCGTAATTTTCCGGCAGGAGAGAGTCGGGTATCTCGGACGACCTTTCACCATGTACAAATTCAGGACGATGTGTGTTGGCTCCGAGAGTAACGGACCCAGATTTGCCCTGGACCAAGACGACAGGATCGTCAGAGGAGGACGGTTCCTTCGAAAGGCTCGGCTCGACGAACTGCCTCAACTCTGGAACGTTCTCAAGGGAGATATGGCATTGGTTGGGCCACGAGCGGAGCAGGTTCCTTTCGTTAAGGAATATGAGAGAGAGATTCCGTTCTACGGGCATCGCCACCTAGTGAGGCCCGGGATTACCGGATGGGCACAGGTGAAATACGGTTATGCGGATGACTTGGCCGACACGATCGACAAGCTCACCTACGATCTCTACTACATCAAGCACATGTCGCCCATCATGGACCTCAAGATCTTGTGGGAGAGTGTGGCCATTGTCGTGACTGGTCGGGGGGCCCGATGAAGAATTCCGGAGTGACCCGACCAATCGGGTTTGAAAGAGTGCCCAGAAGTGGGACCGGCTGGATGATCGCCGGTTCTTTGGTGGGGGCAATTCTCGCCTGGCTGTACCAACGTGTCGGAGTCCGGGCTATCGGTCTCGAGGGTTTTGAGCCGATAGCGAACGCCTGGACAGTCGAGTTTGTGGTGGCCACTGTCTTGTTGGTGCCCTTGGAGCAATACGCCACGCGAGAATCCTCTCGCGGGCTCGATCCTCTTCGAGATGAGAGGCGCTCCTTGTGGGCGGTCGGAGGGTTGGCTGTTCTTCTCGGTGCTGCTGCGGGTTGGTTCGGGAGAGACGTCTGGTTTCAGGGTTCAAGAGCATTCACGCTGATCTTGGGGGCAATGCTCGGTGTCTACGCCTTGTATCAATTGGCGAAGGGGACTTTCGCTGGCCGAAGAGAATTTCGCGAGGTCGGGACCCTTCTCGCAATGGAGGGTTTGCTCCGCCTTGTGGTGTTGTCTCTCCTAGTGAAGGTCACCCTAGATCCCGATATCGTTGGATGGTCGGTGGTCGCTGGTCCGCTTGTGGGGTTTGTGTTTCTCGGATGGATGAGACCTCCAGCTTTCAGGTCTGAGCTTCCGAAGACTCCAGCCGGGAGGTTTTTCGGAGCGTATATCGCTGGGAGTAGCGCCTCTCAGATTCTTCTTGCTTCCGCTCCGCTTGTGGTTGGTCTCCTCGGAGGTAGCCCGGCGGCTGTGACTATCACCTTTGTGACCTTCACCCTTTTCAGGGCGCCTCTCACGCTGATCTTCTCCCTCCAAGGGCGTCTTCTCTCAGGGCTGGTTCGTCGTTACGAGTCGGGGGACCACGGATTGATGTGGAGGGCCGGGACATGGCTCGCGGCGATCGGCCCGGTCTTGATCGGGGTGGCTTGGCTGGCGGGACGATACCTCGGTCCCTGGGTGATAAGCGTTGCCTACGACTCCTCTGTGGAGCCTTCGACGAAGTTGGCGGCATGGGTGGCTGCCGGGATTGTGGCCGCTTCACTGGCGCAGATTCTCGGTCAACTCCTGGTCGCTAGAGCCGCTACTGGTCGGTTGGCTGCCGCGTGGATCACCGGCCTGGTAGTCGCATGTGTCGCTTTGTTCCTAACCTCGGGTCTCGCCGAGCACAGGGTTGCGTTAGCGTTTGGCATAGGAGAGGCAGCGGCCTTCGTGACGGTCTCTGCGATCGTTCTCAAGACTTATGCACTGAAGCCCGTTCGAGGATGAATCGAGCGTGTTCAGCCTTCAGGGATCCCCTTAGGCGACGTCGTGAAACCGGACCCAGGGGAGGGATCGGATCTGGGACTGCTATCGAGAGTCCGCGAGCGACTACCAACCCTTCGATGATGAGGGCCGAGAGGTAAAGCGGTTCGGGGATAGGTTTCGACTTTCGTCCGGCTACCACGAGTCTGAGGAGGTCTTCGACCGCGCCAGGGCCAATCGCTGCAACCCAGAACCTTCTGATGTAAGGATCAGCGGGATCGAAGCCGTCGATTGGTCCGGGGATGAGAGTCGGGACGACGAGGCGTCGTCGTCCCGGGAAATTTGACCGGGCAGTCGACAATGCCGCCATGGCATGCGGGTCATGGGGAGAACGATGCTTTGCGATTGTGTCGACTGCCGTGGTCATGCCTCCAGTTGTACTATAGAACGTAAACATACGTCAAGTGCTTTGTGAATTGGGTTTTCGCGCGGCGAACGCGAGGATTCTTTGCCTCAAGCTGGAACCGTGGTGCAGGTTTTGGGCAAGAACCCGATATCCTTCACTTGTCGACAGATGCCGTGTCGGCAACTAACTCGGAGAAGAAGTCGTTGGTACGTTGATGGCACGTCACAAGTCGTTGATTCATCGGATAGAGGCGCGAGAGCGGCGAGGTCGCTGGTTCCCGGCGGTCGCCGGTCTCCTCTCGATTGCGATCCTGGCATCAAGCTGGGTCGGTCTCTTTGCATTCACCGGTGCGAATGCCGCATATGGAATATTCTCTGATTTCGAGCGCGAATACATTCCTGATGTGGGATCGATGATCCTGGATTTCCCTGACCTGTCCCAGGTTTCCAGGATTCTGGCCTCCGATGGCCAGCCGCTGGCGGAACTCCACGATGGGAGGGTCAGCGAGCCCGTCCCTCTCGACGAGATCCCGGATCGGGTTGTGTACGCCGCTCTAGCGGCGGAGGACAAGGACTTCTTCTCGCACGAGGGTGTCGATTTCTCCGCGATCCTCCAGGCTGCCGCACAGAACGTGCTTTTCGGGACACAGCGAGGTGGGTCGACGATCACCCAGCAGGTTGTCAAGAAGACTTTCGTTGGTGACGAAATCACGCTGAGGAGGAAGATTGCGGAAGCTTTCGTCTCCGCCGAGCTCGAAAGGCGCTACACCAAGCCAGCGATACTCGAGTACTACCTCAATTTCGTCTATTTCGGATCCGGTGCGTATGGAGTGAAGACGGCAGCTCGGGAGTTTTTCGGGAAATCCCTCAACGAGTTGTCGATAGCCGAGTCAGCGACTCTCATGGTCATGGTTCGGAACCCGAGTTACTACAACCCCCGCCGTCGGCCAGATCAGGTGCTTGCACGGAGAAACGCGATTCTCCGTGAGATGTATGAGAACGGTTGGATCAGCCGGGTCGGCTTTGATTCGGCGATCCGGACCGAATTGGGGGTGATCGATCACATCCCATTCCAGGGGAAGGCCGACCACGTCGTAGCCGAAGTCCGTCGGCAGCTCTTGGACTTGGATCGCCATGAGTTCGATTTCATGGGAACCACTAAAGAGGCACGGAAGCAGTTCATATTCGGCTGCCCCGCAGACGACACTAGCTGTGAAGGCGGTGGTGGCCTCAAGATCTACTCAACGATCGATCTTGAGGCACAGAGAATCGCTAACGAGGTTCTGGTGGAATGGGTTCCTTTCCCCGATGCCGACACCAATCTGGTGCTGTGCAAACAACTCGCCGGGGAACTTCGTTTGGACACTCCCGAACAGGTGCAGAACTACGCAGATGCACATTCCTGCGCCCCAACCGGTGCTATCGCGACAGTCGACAACAACACCGGTGCAGTGATTGCCATGGCCTCGGGACTGCCGTTCGACTCTCAGCAGTTTGACCTCGCAGTTCAGGGACGACGTAACCCTGGGTCGGCCATGAAGCCCTTCACTCTTGTCGCTGCCCTCAACTCTGGAATGGGGATCAACTTGGGGACCTACTACGACGCCCGATCACCCCGAGTGATCGATTGCGGAATTCCTTGTTCTCCTCAAGGGAATCTATGGACAGTCCGGGGTGGGAAAGATGCGTTGGTCACTCTCGCTACAGCTACGAGTTCTTCTCTGAACACTGTCTTCGCCCAGGTAGCTGCAGAGATCGGGCCAGCTCGTATTGTCGAGGCTGCCTATGCGATGGGTATCCAAAGCGAACTGGTGCCAGTGTTGTCGCTGACTCTGGGGACCTCCGAGGTGTCTCCGCTGGAGATGGCTTCAGCCTTCTCCAATTTCGCCACGAACGGCATCTATGCGGAACCCCACCTGATCTCTCGGATCGAAGACCGTCTTGGAAACGTCCTGTATCAGCATCAGATATCCCAGAGACAGGTGATTGACCCAGCGATTTTCGCGGCGATCAGGCATCCCTTGATAAGGGTGCCATCTGGGGCCGGAACGGCCCCCAGAGCCAACATCGGTGTTTCTCAGGCCGGGAAGACGGGGACCCATCAGGGGTATCGAGATGCCTGGTATGTAGGTTTGGTCCCCCATTACACGACAGCGGTGTGGGTGGGTTACGAGGCCGATCAGATCCCGATGGAGAAGATAACCATTCACGGAGAGTATTTCGCTCGCGTCTACGGTGGGTCTGTCCCCGCGCCGATGTGGGCGGAATACATGGCCGATTTCCTCAGAGACAAGGAGGTCGGTCGGTTCCCGAACGATCCGAAGGGGACAGACCAATACTTCGTGACTGGGACTGCCCTGATACCGTCGCTCATTGGGATGAACGAGCAGGAGGCGATCTACGCGGGGCGCGATGCCAAGTTCAACGTCGTGGTAGAAGGGGTCCCTTCTACGGAGCCGTCCGGGATTGTGGTCGGACAGAATCGGCAGCCGGGGGATCAGGTCCCGCAAGGATCGGAATTGGTGATCGAAGTCTCGACCGGTAGGGCTCCGAGCGGGAATCTTCCCAACGTTGTTGGGATGTCTCAGAGTCAGGCGGAAGTCGCGCTAGATGTGTTTGAGGCGGACTCTCACGTCGTGATCACCGTGAATATCCAGTCTGCTCCCGCTCCTACGCCCGACCAAGTCGGTGCTGTCCTTTCGATGTCTCCGAGCGCTGGCACCAAGATCGGATCTGGAACGCAGGTGACTCTGGTGATTGGCGCCTGAGCTACGTCTCTAGGACTCGGAGGGGGAGTTACCTGACGATAGCGAGAGGGTCTCCTACCGCAACCGTATCTCCAGATTGCACTCTGAGATCGATTACCTCGCCATCTGCGGGGGCCTTGATGTCGTTTTCCATCTTCATCGCTTCGAGGATGCAGATCGAGTCGCCGGCTTTGACTCTGTCTCCCGGCTTCACCTTCACTTTCACGATGGTCCCCTGCATCGGAGCCGGGATCACACCGTCAGCGTTGGTAAACCCGCGTGATTTCTCCAGTTTGGGTGCGCGGCGTCTCGGTTTCCCGGTGATTGCAGGCGCTGCGGGCGGAGTCCAATAGGCGACCTCGAATCTCCGGCCACCGACTTCGACGGTCATCGAACGTCTCTCTAAGGCTTCCTCTTCGGGGAGGGTGGGTCCGACTTCCGGTTCGGTCCTCACGAATTCGATTGACTCCATCCACTTGGTGTGGTGGTTGGCCGAGAGAAAATCCTGATGCTGCAACACCAATTGATGGGCGGGAATGGTCGTCGAGATCCCAGAAATCTTGAATTCGTTCAGGGCGCGAAGACCGCGCGCCACCGCTTCGTCCCGAGTCCTTCCCCATACAATGAGTTTCGCCAGAAGATTGTCGTAATACTGGCTTATAGAACTCCCCGCTCGGATCCACCCGTC
>CAYTVW010000038.1:5941-10759 GCA_964441865.1 uncultured Acidimicrobiaceae bacterium | reverse complement strand
AGCCATTTTGGAGTATGACGTTCGGATACTCCCCACTGGGACGATCCAGACGGTCGGGGCCAACACGCGGGAGCTGGTGTGGACGAATCTTGTCAACGGGACTCCCTACGCTTTCGAGGTCAGGGCCAGGAATATGGACTTCAGCTCGGAATGGAGTGAAGCCTCGGCTTACGATATCCCTGTAGGCGTCCCCATCAACGTGGCGGCTCCTAATCCCCCCCAAGGTGGCGACCAGACTGTCACAGTCACATGGGACGAGCCGAATACGAATGGGGCGCCGATAGAGGCATACGAGCTTCGTGTGTTCCGCGAGAGTTCTCTCATATCTACGGTTGCGATAACGAACCCAGGAGCTCGGACCTACACTCTGACCGGAGCCCAAAACGGAGCCCGATACTCGTTCGAAGTCCGTGCTCGGAACAAGGCCGGATGGTCTGCCATGAGCGCCCGATCGGTCGTCGCCATCCCGTCGGGAATCCCGTTCGGGATCACCAGTCTGAGTTCTTCCATCGGGGGATCTTCGGGGTCTGTGTATCTCTCTTGGGGTGTCCCCAACAACAACGGTTCGGCAATCACCAGGTATGAGGTCGCATACTCGACGGGGAGCAATCCGACTAGCTTCCGATCGTTGTCGGGCCATACAGTCACGGGACTCACTAACGGGACTAGGTATTACTTCCGTGTCCGGGCGTGTAACGCCAACGGTTGTGCGACGGCACTCAGCCCTGTCACATCGACGATTCCTTGTGGGCCGCCCGAATTGTATGCGACTTTCTATATGTACAACTTGGGCAATGGGGCTTGGTTCTGGAGTGTCGAGGATGACGGGAGCCGGGCAGTAGACAGATACCGGATCACCGGTTATGTGAACAAAGAGACGACAGACACTTCGCTTGCCGTCAGTCTCAACAAACCCGGAACCTACACCTACGTGTTCAACGTCTCCGGCCACAACAGCTGTCCAGTGAATGACGGTTGGGGTCCGGCCGCGAGCTACAACGTAGAGTTCACCAACACCACTACGACTACCCGACCTGCAGCCCCGAGGCTGACGCTCAGCCTGGGCGCGCACACTACCTTGGTGCCGTATCCAAGCGCCTATTACCTGAACATTTCGGGTTCTGGCTTTCCGCGTAGCTCCGCAATGACTGTCACCTTGGTGACTTCGGGGTCGGTCGGAGTCACCACCAAGAAGGTGTTCGTAACCACCAATTCGATCGGCAACTTCAGCTCAGGTTCCGTGAAGATCGGCGGGACTAGTGGGACCGTCTATGCGACGGCTCTTGGATCTAAATCCAACGTGCTCATCTACCGAATGACCCAATGAAGTTGAGATCAGTCTCTTGTTGAAACCCTTCCCAAGAAGAAAGTACGAAAAGAATGCCCATAACTGAAGAACAGGTCACCTGGTTCTCCGACTCTTTCGGGAAACTGGTGGCGAACGTGGAACAGGCACTGGTAGGGAAAACCCATGCCGTGAGGCTGGCGGTGACTTGTTTGTTGTCGGACGGTCATCTTCTCCTCGAAGATGTCCCCGGGACGGGGAAGACTCTGTTGGCCAAGTCGCTGGCAAACACGATCCAAGGGACGCAGTCGAGGATCCAGTTCACTCCGGATCTTCTCCCCAGCGATGTCACCGGTGTTTCGATCCCCGACCCGCAGACCATGGAATTCGAGTTCCACAAGGGCCCGATTTTCGCATCAGTCGTATTGGCCGACGAGATCAACCGTGCTTCGCCCAAGACTCAGTCTGCTCTGTTGGAGGTCATGGAAGAGAACCGGGTGACCGTGGACGGGATATCTCATCTTGTCCCGGATCCATTCATGGTGATTGCCACCCAGAACCCCATTGAGCAGAGCGGCACCTACCCACTTCCGGAGGCTCAGCTCGACCGATTCTTGATGAAGACTTCCATTGGGCATCCGGACCATGACACGACTGTCCAGCTTCTTTCGGACGCTTCGAACAGGAACCGGAGTTCTGCCGTTGAGCCGTTGATCAATTCGGAGCAGGCAATGGGGATGCGGAAGATGGCTGTGGGTGTACATGTCGACCCCGCGATTCTCAGCTACGTCGCTCGCATCGCGGAAGAGACGAGATCGGCCAAGGATGTGCGTCTCGGTGTGAGTACTCGTGGCAGTCTGTCTCTTGTCCGATGCGCCAAGACTTGGGCAGCTGCTAATGGCCGTGGTCACGTGATCCCCGACGATGTGAAGGTATTGACCGAGCCGATCCTCAACCACCGAATCATCATGACGCCGGAAGCCGAATTCAACGGCGTGCGAACCCAAGACGTACTCGCTCGGATCCTTCGGGATGTGCCCCCGCCGGTGGACCGTGGAGCTCAATAGGCTGAAGGAACGCTTCATGGAGTCTCCGGCTGTGAAAGCCGGGAAATTCCGTATGCCGACACCGCTCGGGATAGCAACCGCCATCTTGGGCCTATTGGGATGGTTTCTCGGTTGGCGTTTCGGATGGCGAGAGTTCATGTTTCTCGCCGCCGGATGTCTCACGCTTCTGGTGGTGGCAATCCTCCTCACCTTCGGACGGACCGAGATCTCCGTTGATCTGCAACTCCACCCCAAGCGGGTGACCGTCGGACAGAAAGCCGTGGTCGAAGTGAACGTTCGGAATGCCGGGTCGAGACGGATGCTTCCGGTCCGTCTTGAGGTCCCGGTTGGGTTGAACCGTGCCCGTGTGGGTGTCCCTTCGCTTCGAGCGGGAGCGGAGTGGAGTCAAGATATCGTGCTACCGACCTCGAAAAGGGATGTGTATAAGGTCGGACCGGTCAAGTCGGTACGCAGCGACCCACTTAACCTGATCCGGAGAGAGGTCGAATGGACCGGGACCGAGGAGCTGTTCGTGCACCCGATTACGACGCCTCTAGCCCGGCTGTCTTCGGGCTGGTTGCGTGACCTGGAGGGTCAGTCGACCCAGGACATCTCGGAATCCGATCTCAACTTCCACACGCTCCGCGACTATGTGCAGGGTGACGACAGGCGCCATATCCACTGGCGGTCCTCGGCCCGACTTGGTAGGTGGGTGGTTCGCCAGTTTGTTGACACTCGGAAATCTCATCTGGCCATCCTCCTCGGGACCAATCCCGCCGATTACGGAGACGCGGACGAGTTCGAACTTGCCATCTCGATTGCTGCTTCCGTCGGGCTTCGCGCATTCTCTGACGGGCAGTCGGTCTCTTTCATCTCCGGTTTCGATGAGGCCCCCGCGGTGACCGGTCAAGGGTTCTTGGACTTCTGTTCTCGAATCCAACTCGGTGACTCACTCCTCGAATTCCGTGAGATGGCCGCCAGGTCGAAACGAATCCTCGGGAAGGCATCCGTTCTGGTGGCCATCAGCGGGAGTGGTGTCTCGTCCGAGAAGATCGTTTCGGGAGCAGAGATCGCGGTTTCGGACGCATTCAGAGTCTGTGTTCGAGCCGTTCTGGGGAAACCATCACGGTTCATGAAGACGGAAGGACAGGTCCTGTCTGAGGTGGCTGCTCTTGAAGACTTCGCGCAAGTGATCTGGGCGGTCCGAGGATGAACCCGTTCGGCCGCCCATTAGTCAATCGTCTTCTAGATCGTGTACGTTCAGCATCAGATACCGCTTTGGATGCCGGTTTCATTCTGGCGATCATCACGATCGGTCTCATCGGATTCCGTCGAGCGTACGGTGGCCACGAATACCTGATCGTTGGGTTTCTTGGAGCCGCTCTCGGAGTGGGTCTCGTCTGGTATTTCGTGACGCGGAAGACCGATCCAATTCTGGCAGCCACTCTTGCGATCGCATCGGTAGTTGTGTTAGCGGGCCCGATCGTGCTGCGGAGCGAGTCTCTGTGGGGGTTCATCCCAACTCTCGAATCGTTTGTGGGATTTGTCGATGGGGCGGTGAGGGGATGGTCCCGGTTGGTGACGACTTCGACCCCCACGGGCGGAATCGACCACCTCCTTGTGGTCCCATATCTGACGGGTTTCCTCGGAGGATTGACGACGATGATGGTGGCGAGGAAAGCTCGGCGGGTGTTCCTAGCGCTCGTGATCCCGATCATCGTGTTCTGCTTGGCGATCTTGTTGGGGACAGATAGACCTGTAATGCCGCTCCTCCAGGGAGCAAGTTTCCTCGCGGTGGGTCTTCTGTGGCTTCATCTCCGGGCAGAACGGAACTCGGGGAAAGTCATCTCCACGACTTCCAGTAGAGAACGGTGGGTCGGAGTCGGTCTGATGATTCTGACTGGGGTTGTCGGGGCAGTGGTGTTTGGGCCGGGGATGCCCTTGTCTTTTGTGCGGGAAAGAGTGGTCCTACGTGAGGAGATCGAACCGCCGTTCGACCCGAGGAGTCTTCCAAGTCCGCTGAGCAGTTTCCGCAAATACAAGGTGGAGATGAAAGATGAGGTCCTCTTCACTGTTGATTCGGTCCCCGAAGGTGGTGTGACGCTCCCTCTAGCAGTGATGGACGTCTACGACGGAGTGGTCTGGAATGTGAGCCAGGGGCGTCGTGAATCCGGGCATTTTGAGCGGGTTGGCGAAGTGATGCTTGAAGCAGACACAGACGATGCTTTCGGGATGGAGATACAGATCGGGAAGCTCACGGGTTTCTATTTGCCGCTGGCGGATTCTGTAATCCGACTCCGATTCTTGGGTGACCGCGCCGACGAAATGTCGAGTTCGCTCCGTTTCAATCACACCACCAGTGTGGCGGCGGTCCCGATCGGATTAGCTGAAGGGGACGTTTACGAGATTGTCGGTGTGGAAGGGGAGGTCCCATCGGCCGAGGAGATGCGACGGGCAGCGATCGATAAGTCGGTCGTCTATGAGAAG
>CAYTVW010000038.1:0-5931 GCA_964441865.1 uncultured Acidimicrobiaceae bacterium | reverse complement strand
TCGACGGCTTGGGGGCGACTTTCGAGGCCATGGCCGCTGGGATTGTGATGGAAGCCGCGAATCCGTTTGACCAAGCCCTCGCTCTGGAGTCGTATTTCCAGAATGGCGCATACAGCGACGGTGGGCCGGACTCGGTCGTGAAGGTCCCACCGGGCCACAGCCTCGGCCATATTCTGTCGTTCGTTGCTGACGAGATCCCAGTTGGGGATGGTGAGCAGTATGCGGCAACAATGACATTGATGGCCAGGTCGCTCGGGCTTCCAGCCCGTGTGGTAGTCGGATTCGAGCTCGAAGACTCGGATTCATCCGTTGCAGTCAAAGGATCCGACATTGAAGCGTGGGTGGAGATTGGATTCGCGGACGTCGGATGGGTCTCGTTCTACCCGACTCCTGACGAGTCGAACGAACCGCAAGTTGAGGAAGACACTCTGCAGAAGAAGACCCAGGTTGAAACTCAGGTCCCTCCACCCGTTACTAGCCCTCCTCAGCTTACCGATCCCCTGCTACAAGATTTGGACGATTCAGAGACCGACGACGACGAAGAACCGGAAGATGTGGAGGAGGAAGGGGGTTTTCTGGGGCTTCTGGTTTCGATTGTTGGGATCCCTCTGATACTCCTTGCTCCTGTGGGGATCATCTGGTTCGTGAAGTGGCGTAGACGGGAACGGAGACGGAGGACTGGTGAACCCGCCCGAAGGATTTCTCGGGGTTGGGTTGAGGTTCTCGATCTGGCTTTGGACCGAGGTCTCAGTGTCGAGACGAGAGCTACCCGCCGTGAGGCTGGTTTGACTCTCGGAGAGCGACCGCTCGCGTTGGCTACGACTGCCGACGCGATGGTCTTTGGACCCGAAGATCCCTCGGAAGCCGACTCGGAGATCTTCTGGGGCGAGGTGGATTCGGTCCTTTCGGATATGACCGAAGGGCTGAGTCGCGTCGAGAAATTGAAGACCATTGTCAGCCTGCGTTCCCTTAGAGCTTCCGGCGGAAAGGCCTAGAAATGCACCTAAAACTCACCTTGCAGCGCGGAGAGTCGACAGACGATATTCGTGTCACAGTCGATACGACGGCTCGGGTGGGGGATGTGGCTCAAGCGATAAGCAAGGCCGACCCGAAGGGGCATCCGTTGCGAGGAGAATCTGGATTGTCATTACGCGTTGACGCCCCCGGCGAACCCCGTGTGGTCCCAGCTTCACTTACCGTGGCGGATGCTGGGATCCAATCTGGGCAGATTATCTCTGTGGTTTCGGTGGGTGGATCTTTTAGTTCCGAGATGGCTCCAGCAGCGGCCGCCGCCACGATCCAAGTGGTGGAAGGACCCGATTCCGGGAAGGAATACCCGTTGGCTCCCGGCGCCAATCAGGTTGGCCGGAGCCGGTCAAGTGATGTCCTGCTAAACGATCCGATGGTCTCGAATCGCCATCTCAGGGTCAACGTGACCGACTGTGTTGAGGTCATAGACCTCAACTCTGTCAATGGCTCGTACGTCTCTGGGCAGCGGATCGAGAGGGCCGTCCTGTCCCAGTCGGATTGGGTCAGAATCGGCGAGACCGTATTCAAGGTCACGCATCATCTGGGCTCTGCCTCGGTCACTACTGGCCCGGTGGTCGAATTCAACCGCAGTCCGCGTCTCGACCCGGAATACCAGGGACGGGTTTTCCCCGCTCCAGAGCCGCCAGCCCCGGTAGAGAACAGAGGGTTTCCCTTCATCCCGCTGGTCGCCCCGGTCCTAATGGGGATGATCCTCTATCTGATCACCAGGAGCCTTGTGTCGATCCTTTTCGTTGCGATGAGCCCACTGATGATCGTCGGTTCTTTCTTTGAGAGCAGGTACTCCGGGAAGAAGCAGTTCAAAGAAGCCACCGGCGAATTCCGGGAGGCTCTCAAGGACTTGGCGATTCAAGCGAACCGGGCGGCCGAGGAGGAAGCGGCGGGACGGAGATCTGAGTCTCCGGCAACCTCTGAGATCGTCGGCGCCGTCCGGGCGCGAGAGCCCATGCTGTGGACACGACGACCCGATCGGCGTTCGTTCCTGTCGATGCGGGTCGGGTTGGGGACTCTCCCCGCACGGAACTCGATTGAGATACCCCAGAACGTGAAGACCACGCCGGAATTGAGGCGTGAACTGTTCGCTACTCGTGACGAATACCTGATGGTCGAGAATGTCCCGGTAGCACCTGCCCTTGAAGACGTTGGGACACTCGGTTTCGCCGGGCCGCGAGACACAACTCTCGACTTGGTGCGTTCAGCGGTGATCCAAATAGTGGGATTGCACAGTCCGGCAGAAGTGGTGTTGTGCGCGATGGGTTCTCCGGAGGCGTCGGAAGACTGGATGTGGTTGAAGTGGTTGCCTCACGCGACCTCTGACCACTCGCCTCTGGGGAGTATCCCGCAACTGGCTGGGTCCCAGAATGGCGTCGGGCGTTTGATTTCTGCTCTGGAGGAGTTGATCGAGATTCGTTCTCGGAACCGCGAAGACAGGGGACGACCAATGCCCGCCGTTGTGGTGTTGATTTCCGACGACACCCCGGCCGAACGGAGTCGGTTGGTGGCACTGGCAGAGTCAGGCCGTGGGGCTGGGGTATATGTCATTTGGTATTCACCGACCGTCCCTCGCCTCCCCGCAGCATGCCGGGTCTATGTTGACAACACCACATCGAGGAAGTCTCTGGTGGGGTTCGTGGAAGCGGGAGAGGCCGTCGCCCTCAGCGACATTGAGGCACTTGACCTTCGGGAGGCGGAACGGGTCAGTCGCTCGATGTCTGCCCTGAAGGACTCGGGCGCCCGAGTGCACGACGACTCGGACCTTCCGCGTACTGTCACACTTCTGGACCTGATTGGTCCCGAAGCCGCCTCGTCGACCGAGTCGATTGCAGACAGTTGGAGACAGACAGGATCTCTTCCCAGCGAAACCGGGGAGAAGGTCAAACCGTCACTCTCGCTTCATTCACTTGTGGGGATCTCCGCTTCCGACGTGATGGCCCTTGATCTGAGAAGCCACGGACCCCACGCCCTTGTCGGGGGTACCACTGGATCCGGGAAGAGCGAGTTCCTGCAATCTTGGATCATGGGGATGGCGGTCGCTCACAGTCCGAAGAAGGTCACCTTCCTGTTTGTCGATTACAAGGGCGGCTCCGCGTTCGGGGAATGCGTGAAGCTTCCTCACTCTGTGGGTCTGGTTACTGACTTGAACACGCATCTGGTGCGTCGGGTATTGACATCCCTTCGAGCGGAGCTTCGCTATCGAGAGCACATCCTGGTGGAGAAGAAAGCGAAAGACCTCCTTGAGCTCGAGAAGCGGGGAGATCCTGATGCTCCTCCCAGTCTGATCATTGTGGTTGACGAGTTTGCAGCCCTGGCAGGGGAAATCCCCGAGTTTGTCGATGGTGTAGTCGACGTTGCCCAGAGAGGACGGTCACTGGGTTTGCACCTTATCCTCGCTACTCAGAGGCCTTCGGGGGTGATTAGTGGGAGTTTGCGGGCTAACGCCAACTTGCGCATAGCTTTGCGGATGGCCGATGCGGACGACTCGAATGATGTGATCGGGAGTGATCTAGCGGCCACGTTCGACGCTTCGCTGCCGGGGCGAGCGGCCGCGAAGCTTGGGCACGGTCGGCTCACTGCATTTCAGGCCGCATATGTGGGTGGTTGGACGACTGAGGGGGCCACCAGAGGGACTGTGGGGATCGAGGAGCTTCGTTTCGGGCCTGGTAGCGAATGGGAGGTTCCGACAGAGAAGATCGACGTATCAGAGGCTGAGCGAGGACCAAACGATTTGGCGCGTCTCGTCAGGACTGTGGCGAAGACTGCTGATGAGCACAGGATTCCGGTGCCTCGGATCCCGTGGCAACCGGAACTAGCCCAGATCTATGACCTTGGGAAGTTCCGACAGTCGAGAACGGACGTAGAACTCATTTTTGGGGAGCTCGATGATCCTTCCGCACAGGAGCAGAGACCCGTGGCTTTCCGGCCCGACCAAGACGGGAACATGGCGGTATTCGGGACAGGCGGATGCGGGAAGTCGACGGTTCTCAAGACCCTTGCCATAGTTGCGGGACTCACGAATCGGGGCGGTCCTTGCCACGTTTATGGGCTCGATTTCGGTTCCCGCTCGCTCGATGTGTTGGAGACGCTTCCCCATGTGGGTTCAATTGTGAATGGTTCCGACGATGAACGGGTGGCTCGTCTTCTCCGCTGGCTCGTTCAGGAGGTAGCGATTCGTTCAGAGAAATACGCGAACTCGGGGAGCATCGTCGATTATCGCAAGGGCGCGAAGTGTCCGGACGAACCAAGGATTCTCCTCTTGGTGGACAACTTCGGAGCTTTCCGGCAGGCCTATGAGGCGACCCGGAAGCAGGCTCTCTTTGAGATGTTCCAGAGGGTGGTTGGTGAAGGACGCCAGGTTGGGATTCATGTCGTGTTGGCCGCCGACAGGGTGGCTTCTGTCCCATCTTCCGTTCTAGCTTCGGTCCAACGGCGATTGGTTCTTCGGGCAGCCGACGAGCAGGAGTACTCATTCCTGGGCGTGGCGAGTGACGTTCTCGATCAGACGAGCCCGCCTGGGCGGGGATTGTGGGGAGACTACGAGGTGCAGGTGGCCCTTCTCGGTGGTCGCCGGAACATTGCAATTAAAGCAGCTGCGATCAGTGCGCGCGCCGCTGAGTTGGGCGCCTCGTGGAAGGGTCCACACCCAATCCACATTGGACGGCCCGGTGACGAGGTCCGCTCTTCCGATATGCCCGACAGTATTGGGGGTCTACCCGTCCTCGGCGTGGCCGATGAGACCCTTGAGCCGACGCCGTGGTATCCGGAAGGATGCCTTCTGGTTACCGGTTCGATCAACTCTGGGCGGACGGAGACATTCGCCGGGATTATCAACTCGTTGGGGAGAGCGCGTTCCGGGATGAAGGCTGTTCGTTTCGCCCCCGCCAAATCCAGGTTGACGGAGCTTGTTCAGTTCGCGGCCAGCTATGAGAAACCTTCCGCTGTTGTCAACGCCGCGGAAGAGTTGAAGAGTCATCTTGAGAGAGGCGGTATCAAACCAGAGAAGGCCTGTGTCGTGATCGAAAGAGCATCTGAACTTGAGATGACGGAGGCTGCCTATGCACTGGAATCTCTGGTGCGGGAATGCCTTGAGCGCGATGTTGTTGTTCTGGTCGATTCTGATTCGGCGTCTCTCAGTGTCTGCGGTCCGTTGATGCAGGTCATTGCCGCGTCGCGTCACGGTGTCGCAGTCCAACCCGATTCTCTCGACGGTGACAGATTCTTCCGGACGGAGTTCCCACCAGTTGGGAGTCGGGAGTTCCCGGCGAATCGTGCCCTCTATGTGCGGAAGGGAGCACTTCTCAAGGTTCAGACCGCCGTTCCTTGAGCGGGGAGTCCTCCCCATAGTCAGGTGTGACGTTTCTGGGTACCGTGGCGTTGTCGGGTATTCGGATCTTCGGATGGTCCGGAGGTCTTGGTAGAGGGCTCGGTCAGGGCCCGTGTAGAAAGGATGGGAAATGGCAGTTACTCATGGAATGAACGTTGAGGAAGTCCGGCGTTTGGGTTCTCAGTTGAAGAGCGTTTCTGAGCAGATCAACGACATTGTCCGTCGGTTGAATGCTCAGGTGGGTTCGACGAGTTGGGTTGGTCCTGATGCTTCTCGCTTCAAGGATCAGGTTTGGCCCGAGCATCGGTCGCAGTTGGCGCGGGTGTCGGGTGATTTGCAGAGCTTCGGTCAGACAGCGATGAGCAATGCGGCGGAGCAGGAGCAGGCCAGCGGCCGTTGAACGAAGGTTTGATTGTGGCCAGCTGTGACGCGGCGCCGAGCAGGAGGGATTCGGGTCTGATTTTTGGGATTCGGTTTCTGGATGGTCGGGCCGCGTCACAGAGAGTGAGGTGAATGTGTCTGTTACACAAGGAATGAATGTTCAGGAAGTGCAGGCCTTGGGG
>CAYTVW010000037.1:0-10796 GCA_964441865.1 uncultured Acidimicrobiaceae bacterium | reverse complement strand
TTCTGTTGGGCACCCAGTTTCCGGGCTAGGAGAAGCGCTTCGGCTGTCTCGGTGGCAACGGCTGCGTCGCGACAGTAGGCATCGGCACCGATCGCCGTCGCAAACTCCTCGTTGAGGGGCGCTCCGCCTACAAGGACGATCAGATCGTCTCGGATCCCCTTCTCGATCAAGGTGTCTATCACGACTTTCATGTAGGACATGGTGGTCGTCAGCAAAGCCGACATTCCGAGAATGTCTGGGGAGTGGATTTTGACCGCTTCCAAGAATTCCTCGACATCAGTGTTGATCCCTAAATCGACCACTTCGAATCCCGCGCCCTCGAGCATCATTCCCACAAGATTCTTTCCGATGTCGTGGATATCGCCCTTGACTGTTGCGATTACGACTTTCCCAACTCGTTCAATTCCTGTGGCGGTGAGTAACGGCCGGAGGCGCTCAACGGCCGCTTTCATGGCTCCCGCCGCTAGAAGAACCTCGGGGACGAAGAGAATTCCATCACGAAAATCGTTCCCGACAATCTTCATCCCTTCGACTAGTACTCGGTCGAGGATGTCGGTCGGGGACCATCCACGTCCTAGAAGGATCTCAACTCCGTCCACCACTTCGGGTTCGAGGCCGTCATACAGATCATCCTGGATCTGCGGTACGAGTTCTTCGTCGGGGAGGTCTTTGAGTTGGAAGGTGTCTTCGGTCACGATCTCTGGCCTCTATTTCGGGTTCGACAAGTATGGCACGGTTCGAAAACGAGGATGAACGGAAATCCTGGGTTGTAGGCTGGTTCTAACCGATCGGTTGGTGACTAGATGACTAATGCGGGAATCCTTTCAGAGATGCTGTCCAAGCGTTCCGTCTTGTTGGCAGACGGAGCTATGGGAACCACCCTATTTGAGCTTGGGCTTGAAGGCGGGAAGTGTCCAGAGCTTCTCAACGTAGAACAACCCGAATTGATCAAGGAAGTTCACAGGAGGTACGTCGAGGCCGGTTCGGACATCGTTCTCACTAACAGTTTTGGGGGGACCAGCCAACGGCTCGCGTTCCATGGTCTGGAAGGCCGGGTCAAGGAGCTCAATACTCGGGCTGTAGAGATTCTCCGCGAAGTAGTTGATGAGTCGGGCCGCCAAGTGGTGGTTGCTGGCGATGTCGGCCCGACGGGCGAACTCTTCGAGCCAGTAGGTCCGTTGACAATCAGTCAAGGAACCGAGATGTTTGCCGAGCAGATGACCGCGTTGGTCGACGCTGGGGCGGATGTGCTCTGGGTAGAGACGTTTTCTTCTCTCGAAGAGTTGGAGGCTGCGACCGAAGCAGCTTCTCGGATCGCTCTTCCCCTGGTGACGACGCTCAGCTTTGATTCCAAGGGTCGGACAATGATGGGAGTGACTCCGGAGCAGTTGGCGGAATGGTGGAAGAAGCGAGACCACAAACCGTTCGCGATTGGAGCGAATTGCGGTATTGGGCCAGCCGACGCGGTCGGAGCAGTATTCGACATTGCGTCGATCGCTCCTGGGGTGGTGATGGTCACCAAACCAAATGCCGGGATGCCGGTCTTCGAAGCCGGAGAGCTGCGTTATCCGTTAGGGCCCGAAGATGTCGGCGACTATGTCGAACTCGCCCTTAGAGCAGGCGCGCGAATTCTGGGTATGTGTTGCGGGTCGACTCCCGCTCACATCGCGGCGATCAGACGGATCGTTGACGCGGGGCTCCCGTCGAGTCCTCTTGAACGGTCAGAGATTGAGGAAAGGCTTGGTGCTCATCGAGCTGCTGGGTCCCTGGGGGAACCTCCAAGGAGAACTCGTCGGCGCGAGCTATGACGTCTGGACGATCATCTCCGCTGGTTCCCATCCTCTCACCGAGTTGAACCGGGCGATCTCGGCTGCTTCTCGAAGGGCTTCGACAGGGAACGAACCCTCAATCAGTTGATTCTTTCGCAACAACTCTCTTCTCATCACTCCTGGAAGGCAACCGTCGGCGAGAGGCGGCGTGATCCATTCACCGTTCAAGAGGACGGCCAGATTCCCAATACAGGTCTCTGTGACGTTTCCGTCTCGGTTCCAGAGCACGACATCTTCAGTCCCCGGAAACCGCTTCAGCGCTTCCTGGTAGCGCATCCGATTTGTGGTCTTGTGGGCTAGAAACAGGTCCGATAGGTCGATCGGTCGGTCGTCGATCGCCAGTTTTGGTTTCGAAGGGAGAGGAAGCGGATGAGTCGAGACTCTTGGCTCTCCGGTTCGATCGACAGTCAACCTGACCAGGCACGGTCTGGAGATGGAGTCGAGGAGAGTATCGATTTGAGAGATGTCGATCGGAATGCCGAAGAATTCGGCCGATGACGATAGCCTCTCTAGGTGGAGTTCCCGCAGGAGGATCCCAGTGTCCTCGGGGTAACGCATCGTCTCCAGGAGACTGAAATCAGAGAACCGCGTTTCGAGGACAGTGGTTTTCAATGCTGCTTCAGCCAATTCCTCTTCCCAATTCGAATCGTAAGTGATGCCTCCACCTGTTCCATAAGAAGCTTGTCTGAGCCTGGTATCTAGGAGTACGGTTCGTATGCCAACGCTGAAAACCCAGCGAGGGTTTCCCCGGCGGTCCGGTTCTCCGAATCCGATTGCTCCGCAGTAAACCCCTCGGGGATCAGGCTCAAGGCGACGGATAGCCTTCATCGCGGAGATCTTGGGGGCTCCAGTCACAGAGGCACAGGGGAACAACGATTTGAACACCTCTCCGAGTGTCGTGTTACGGCCGGTCCGACCCTTAACAGTCGAAGTCATCTGCCATAACGTGTCGAATTTCTCGATCGTGAAGATTTCAGGGACTTCGATTGATCCAATCTCGCATACTCGCCCCATATCGTTTCGGACCATATCGACGATCATGAGGTTCTCGGCCCGGTTCTTTTCGGAAGCGAGAAGCTGGAACCGTCGTTCTTCGTCGTCGGCTACGTTCGTCCCGCGTTGGGCGGTCCCTTTCATTGGCTTGCACACCAGAGTCTGGTTATGCCATTCGAAGAACAGTTCTGGAGAGGCTGAGATTATCTTCCATCTCCCGGCGTCAATGAACGCCCCGTAACCGCAGGATTGGGATCTGATCAAGGCTTCGTAGAACGATCTTGGATCGCCCTGCAACTTGGCTTCTGTCCGGAATGTGTAGTCAACCTGGTAGGTGTCGCCAGCCTTGATGAGTGTTTGAATCTCTCTGAAGCTAGATCGGTATTGTTCTGGATCTATTTGGGACGACCATTCCCCCAAGGTGTAGCGGCCGGATGGCACCATTACTGGGAGATTTCGCCTTCTGAACGAAGCAAACCACGCCAACGGAAGCCCGGGAATCGGTTGATTCGTTTCCATGGCAGGGTCGAAAGCCGACGCTGCTTCATAGGCAACGAAGCCGGCCACCCACCTTCCATCGGCCACCTCTTCCTCGGCCCAAGACAAGACCGATTCGACTTCGTCGAGGTTCGACGCTTCGGCGGAATCGAAGGTATCGGACAAATCGAAAGAGTGTCTTCTCAAAGGCCTGAGATCATCGAAACGGGCATAGGTCGGCACGCGAAGAGTCTGCCAGAAGATGGTCGAACGCTGAGCCCTTCAAAGAAAGAATCGCCAATCTCGGGTGTCTCCTTAGTCTTGCGGGCGAGCTTCCGACTGGGAGAGGCAATGGTTGTTGAAGAACCTGAAAGCGCCGGGGTCTCTTCGGAGACTGAGGCTGACCGCGGAACTCGTCCGGAGGTGTCTTCCGGCATCGGTCGGTCGGAACCACCAAGAGAAGGAGTTCTCCCCATGGATTCTGTGCAGAAAGCCGCTGAACAAGTCGTCACTTCTCACCCCAACCTGGAATCGGTGGTCGGTTCGGACAGTCCTGATCCCGCCAACGGACCTAGTGAGTCGGACAAGGTTTCGGAGAGCGGAGGTGTCTGCGGGGATCTTGAGACTGTGACCATTCCGGTCGAGATAGACCAGAGGATCATTGCCTCGGGCAATGCCCTGGGTTCTGTCTTGTCGAAAGTGATCGAATCGGCAGAATCACTGGCTTCCGGAGGTATCAGGCTCACGGATTCGGCGATGGCGATGCTTCGGAGAATTGCCGAACCGGGCGCTCGACCAGGGGGACTTGGGAAGGATGCGGCTCGAACCTCGGCAGATATGACTCGGGCAATAATGTCTCTGCGGGAAGCTCTCATCCGGATATCCGATCACTGTGATGAAGGGACTGCGTGTTCAGTTCGGGGACCCTCTCCGGAATCGTCGTTGGAAGAGGTCAACCTGACTGCGAGGAGTGTCTCCGAAGTCGTGGGGCTCATCGCTTCGATCGCTCTTCAGACGAATCTCCTGGCACTCAACACCGCTGTTGAGGCGGCTCGGTCGGGTGACGAAGGGCGAGGATATGCCGAAATGGCCGCTCAGGTCAGAGGTCTAGCTGAAGAGACTTCGCGATGCGCAATGACCGTCGCTGAACTCGCTTCCGGGGTGAGAGAAAGATGCGGGAACATCTCGGTTGTTCACAAGCACCACAAGCTTCTGGTCGAGACTGATCACGATTCGTTCACTGTATCGTCGAGTGCCTCGCATTTCTCGGAGAGGCAAGAGGATTCGGGCGAGGTAACGGATCTGGGTTGGATGGTCGATCGGATCCTCGGTGAGGCGAAGAGACTTCTCGGGCTCTCTGAAGAGACTCGACGAGCTGCGGCGACTGCGGCAGGGATGGCCGAATCCACAATTGGGAGAGCAGAGCCTAGGTTCGGGTGGTCCCGAATCGAGCCGGGTGAGGCCAGTACCGAAATCTGACTTTGAGGGACCCAACGGCCTGGATAGGTCCGAAAGTCCGAGAGTCGGCTGAGGTGGCTTCCCGATTGTCCGAGAGGACGAATACTTCTTCCTCGCCCACTACCCAGATCCCTGACGGGTAGGTGAGACCGTAGCCCGGGCTTCTTTCCGGGGCACCATTCACGAAGACTGAGCCCTGGTCAATCTCCACTTTGTCTCCTGCGACGGCGACGATTCGCTTAACCATGAAGTATCCAGGGTGGTGTTCAAATACCACAATGTCGCCAGATCTTGGTCTCTGGAGGCGCATAGCGAGCAGATAGTCGCCGGGATTCAGGGTTGGGGCCATTGAAGATTCGGCGACCACGAATCTCTTCATTTGAAACCCACTTTCCTCACGAATAGCGCCGAGCGTCGAGTAGGGTCCGAGAGCACAAGGAACATCGTAAATCCACTCGACTAAGGAAAGGCCGGAGATGGGACTGTTTCGCCCAAACCTGACGGTTCACGCTCACTGTGACCTGTTTTGCGGTGTGTATGACCCTGCACAAGCCAAGATCGAAGCTGTTGCTGTACTGAAAATCATGGAGAAGTATCACGCCTCCGACGATGATCACTTCAAGACTCGGGCGATCATCATCAAGGAGCAGAGAGCGGAGGATGTGAAACACCATCTGATGGTGCTCTGGGCCGACTTCTTCACTGCCGAGCACAGGACCGAGTTCCCCCAATTGGACGATCTCGTCTGGAGGGCGATCAAAGGAGCCGGGGACGCCAAGAAGAGCCTGGACACTCAAGTCGCCAAAGATCTCATAGCTCTCATTGACGAAATCGCTGTGATCTTTTGGAAGACCGAGAAATCCAAAGAAATGGGCGTGTATCCCCCCTCCTAAAGGGCTGGAACACCTCCTAGATGGGCTTTGGATTGTCCGTTGGGACTTATGTCCCATCCTGGTTTCGCGCGATTTTCGCGAGCGGTTTTCGCTGCCATCTCCGGCGTCAGGTGCTAGGTTCCGGACGTCGATCTGAGAGGGATGCGAATGTCAGAATTCACCAAGACAGTTCTTGACGAGTCGGAGCTCCCGACTCATTGGTACAACATTGTCCCGGATTTGCCGGAACCCCCTCCGGGACCGCTGCATCCGGTGACTCACGAGCCGGTCGGCCCGGATGATCTCGCGCCTTTGTTCCCGATGGAACTCATCATGCAGGAGGTCTCTAACGAGCGCTACATTGAGATTCCTAAGGAAGTCAGAGATATCTACCGTCTGTGGCGGCCTTCGCCGCTGTATCGGGCACGTCGCCTGGAGAAGGCCCTCGATACCCCGGCGAGGATCTACTACAAGTATGAAGGCGTTTCGCCGGCGGGATCACACAAACCAAACACCGCGATACCCCAGGCTTACTACAACGCCAAGGAAGGGACCAAGAAACTCACCACAGAGACGGGCGCTGGACAGTGGGGTTCGGCGTTGGCTCTGGCGTGTGCGATGTTCGATCTGGAGTGTGAGGTTTGGCAGGTTCGGGCGTCCTACGACGCCAAGCCGCACCGCAAGACCATCATGGAAGTCTGGGGAGCCACGCTTCATCCGAGCCCGTCGGACCTGACAGATTCGGGTAGGGCGATTCTCGCCAAGTACCCAGATACTCCAGGGAGCCTGGGAATTGCCATCTCCGAGGCTGTAGAGGTCGCGGTGAAGGATCCGAATGCGCATTACGCGTTGGGATCGGTCCTGAACCACGTCGTTCTCCATCAGACCGTGATTGGTGAGGAAGCGCTCAAGCAGCTGGCGAAAGTCGAGGAGACCCCTGACATCATCATCGGCTGTGTCGGTGGTGGTTCGAACTTTGGCGGGCTCGCCATGCCGTTCATTAGGGAGAAGCTGGCCGGGAAGATGAATCCCGTGATCCGGGCTGTCGAACCGTCCGCCTGCCCATCGATGACTAAGGGTGCGTATCGCTACGACTTCGGTGACACAGCCGGGATGACTCCCTTGATGAAGATGCACACTCTGGGACACGACTTCATTCCGGAGCCGATACATGCCGGTGGTCTCCGATACCACGGGATGGCTCCTTTGCTTTCCCACGCATGTCGCCTTGGTTTGATGGAGGCTGAGGCACTCCACCAGATCGAGTGCTTCGACGCGGCGTTGTTGTTCGCTCGCACTGAAGGGATTGTCCCTGCTCCAGAGCCGACCCACGCGATAGCTTCCACTATTCGGGAGGCAAAGCTGGCCAAGGAAACTGGTGAAGAGAAGGTGATCCTGTTCGGGCTTTCGGGTCACGGGCACTTTGACCTGTCGTCGTATCAGAAGTATCTGTCGGGAGATATCCAGGATTATGAATATCCGCAGGAGAAGGTGGAAGAAGCCCTCTCGGTTCTCCCTGTGATCTGATATTCGAGATTCTGTCCAAGAAGTGGGGGGGCGCCTGGAGGGCGCCCCCCTTTGATTTGGGTTCTTGGCCTCTACGGTTGTCTCAACGGCGGGTGACGGAGATCGCCTTTTCTTTGGCGGCGTTGGCGCGATCGAGGAGGTTCTGTGCCCACATGAATTCTCCGGCCAGGAGAGCCAGACCGGGGATCATGAACAGCCATCCGGGGAGCACAGGGAGTATCCATCCGGCCAAGCCCGTCAAAACCAGGAGGGAACCGAGGATCACGGAACCGACACGAACGATTGGGGCGCGCCGGGTTATCAGGTTCAGGGCGGGTTCCGATGAAGGGATCGATGATGGGTTCGTCACACCGGTTAGACCACGGGAATGTCACCCAGGTTTCCGATTCCTTGGAGTGTGAGTCTGTGTGCTGGGACTGTTCAGGACTTCAGTGTGAATGATTCGATGATCTCGTCCCAATGTGCGGTGTCCGATCGGTTGTTTCCGGAGAAGATGAACACCCACAATTTGTCTTGGGCGATGATGTAGTACTGACGTGAAGTGCTGAACCCCATGTCGGTCTTTCGGTAGTCGATGACCAGGGTTTCGTGACCGGCGACTGTCCGAGTCTCGAGGGCAACATCTCTTGCTCCGCCGGTTTCCAAGTTTGTCTTCGCTGTTTCTCGAATGTTGTCGAGAGTGTTGTCGTAAGCGAGATAGGGGAGAAGGTTGAACGTCTCAATGGAGCCTTCGATAGTGGTGGCAGTATTGAGGAGACTGATCTCGGCGTAAGCATCGAACACCGTTAGTCCTCCTTCCTTTTGTCCCTCAAGGCTCGTCCCGGCGAATTTGGCGTCCCAGAGAGATGGGTCGTCCAGGATGTCTTGGGCGCCGATCCACGAATCGGGGAAGGAGATCTCATAACTCGCATCGTGTGGTGCACGATTCGACCACTCGCCGCGGGTCCCTTCGGTGGTTTCTGGGGTGGCTCCGCACCCGGCAAGGAACAGGGCCAAGAGGATGATCGATTTCCTACGCATGACGGGAGGATATCAACACCAGTGGTCGGGAGTGTCGTCGAAGAGTTCGGCTCAGCTCGAGGTGTTGTAGAGAACGAGTGATCCTGCGATCTGGTCCCAAACGGCCTGATCAGAAGAGAGAGAACCGTTGAAAGTCATTATCCAGGCCGTTCCGCCGATCCCGATGTAGATCTGCTTTCCGACTAGAACGACGTCGGGGTGAACTACTTGGTATTCGAGGGCCGTTTCCGGATATCGGGTTATCGGACTATCAGAAATCTCTATGGCTGTGGCGCCGCTTGCTTCCAATGCTGAATTGAGGTCGTCGCGGGCAACATCAAGCGTCTCACTCGGAGGCCGTGGGTAAGCCAACAATGTCAGGGTGTCTGTTATCCGTTCCGCATTAGGCACAGTGCCGCTCATTAACAGAGGAGAAGTCTCGAGGCCACCGTCAGTGTCTTGTGGATTTGCCCCGTTTTCTTGGGTTGGGTCGGTTTCATCAGAATCGGTTAGGTACTCCGCCATTGCTTCTGATTGGTCAATCCATTCGGGTGGAAAAGCAATCTCGTATGCCGTCTTCTGCTTGAAAAAAACAACCCAGCCTTCCGGTGCGACGAATGTTTCGTCGAATAGGGGCGCTGTTGTAGTGGTCGTAGTTGCGGTTGTAGTGGTGGTCGTAGTGGTCGTGGTAGTGGTCGTGGTAGTGGCAGCGGTTCCACAGGAGATCACGAAAAGGGGTATCAGGACGATTAGGCGTTTCATGGGGGGCAGGATATCAATGGGAGCTACGACAGTGTTCTTTTGTGCCAATCAGCGTCTCCTTCGTGGGGGGCGTTCTTGCCAAGTATTGACTGAGCTAGAAAGCACTTGACGAGCCAGAGAGAGAGAGAGACTACGGTCAGGCAGTGTGTGAAGCCAGGGTATCGCGTGAAGGGAATGTCAGATGGGTATAGGTCGCTTTTCTCGGGGATGTGTGTCTATTCGACTCTTGGCAATCATTCTTCTTGCAGTGGCGATGACAACCGGTGGCGTGGGAGTAGCGAGTGGAGCCGAGTTACGGCCGGGGCTCTTGGCGCTCGGAACGGTGGTGAATGATGCTGGAGTGCCGGTGTCCGACGCGGTCGTTGTGGGGCTTGCCGTGAGCGACTCCGACAGCGGGGCTGTCAGCTGGACTCCTATAGCGAAGGATGTCACGAATCCACAAGGGAGATTTCAGTTGACGGTGCGGCCGAACGTAGCGTTGGGGGTGGCGTCGATCGGCACTCAAGGAACAGTCGAGATCGCCTTTGTTGTTGAGTACGGGGGCGGTTACTCAATGTACAAGACGCAGTTCTTGGCAGAGGAAATGCAGAATGGGCGTTGGGTCCTTGACCAACTAGAGGCCGAGCCCATCCCCGAGCTCGAAATCGGTGAAGTAGACGCCTCGGACGAAGGTTTCGTATTGGGCGGTGAGAAGGGGACGCATACTGGTGGAAATCGCGCTCTCGGTGCGGCTCAGAGTGGTAGTGGTGTCAGGCTTGAGTTGACGATTTCGGGTTCTGGTGACGGCATTGACGCTTCTGATGGGGAGCCTTTTGTCGACGGCCAGCCCTCGATGCTGTCGGCGGCCGCGGTTCCCTCGGATGTCTGTGAATCCTTTCGGTCGCATGCGTGGCAAACCTTCACATGGCTCTGGAAACCTGTAGGAGCGGTGGAACGCGGTTGGACGGCGTCGGCGTTCGTGAGGACTCGATCGAGCACGGCGGTCGTCTCGATGACGAACGCTCGGAATACGAGTGCATCTATTCTGTTGACTCTAGGAAACTCAGTAATCGGGAGCATGGGGTATGAAAGGGTCTCTTCGACGGATTGGGGTTTCAGCCAACCGATTGGTCGATGGGGAAGGTATTTCTCTCGGATCGAGGTCGAATTCCAGCCGATGGTCCTTTATTGCCAAGAGACTGCCTATATCACTCACCCCACCAGTTATACATATTGGAAGCCAGTCCGGCCGACCGGAGGATTCCAGACCTATCCATCAACACTGGACTTCAAATGCTCTAAGAGTCCCACTCAACACAGCGCGGGCTCAACGCTCTGGGTATCTAAGAGCGAGACGATCTACTACTCAGGCGGAATGCGGTTCAAGGGCGTCAACGCCACTTCTAAACAAATCACTACAAGTATTCACCGCATCGACTACAAGGGACCATCGAAAGTGTGGTACATGTGCGGGAACAATGACCACGCGGTTTACGCGACCTTGGCTAGGGAGACAGATGCCAGTGGCGCCTCGTAGATCGCGTTGGCTCTGGGTATCGGTTTCTCTTGTTTGCGTCCTTTCCGGGGCTTGCCGGGGCGACTACAGGGATGGCCCTCTAGTAGGGTTTGACGATACGGGACAGATATTTCCGTCCACCCCGAAAGGTCAGGAGTACACAATCGGGTGGATGTTCCTCTGGACTGATAACGAATCGTCTATCACAATCACTGACGTCGTACTCGTGCTCGGTGACCCTGGTTTGACGATCATCGGAGGGCCTCTGTTCTGGATGGATGACCAAGGCCATTCGATTGGGTCTGCTTTGGGTTTTCCGCCGGATCAAGCGCCAGACTGGTATGGGAATCCGCCGATCGAGATGCCGAAAGAGGGTTTGGTGAT
>CAYTVW010000036.1:0-10884 GCA_964441865.1 uncultured Acidimicrobiaceae bacterium | reverse complement strand
GGTTTGGAGCCAGTGGTATTGAGATGCATCGTCTTGCTCGCGGGGAGGACCGTTCGGTCACCCCTCGTTCGATCCCGACGAAGATGGCAGTAGAGATGGTTTTCGAGGATCCGCTCGAAAACCTCGACCGAGTAGCTTTTGCGGCCCGAGAAGCAGCCTCTCGACTGATGAGCAGAATGCATTCTGATGGGATTGCTCCGCATCGTGTCGGAGTCGAGATCGAAGGGTCCGACGGTACTGTGAGGGCTCGGGTTTGGAGATCGGGGGATCCCTTTACCGAAGAAGCCCTGGCAGATCGGGTTTGGTGGCAGATGAGGGCGTGGATTGAGCAGTCTCAAATCCAGGGTGGGGTACGACGGCTTCGGATTGATCCGGCGGATGTTTCGGGAGAGGGACGTCAACTGGGGTTTTGCGAGGACGTCTCCGCCTGGGTGGAGGCAGAGAGAGCGGTAGGTCGTGTCCAAGCCCTGTTGGGTCCTGATTCTGTTCTTCAGGCGGATACTCAAGGGGGAAGGATGCCAGGTGACAGAGTTGCTTGGCGCCGATGGGGTGAGTCGGTAGCTCCTTCGGGAAAAGACGAATCTTATCCCTGGCCAGGTTCGATTCCGCAACCTTCTCCGGCTTTGGTCCCGGAGAAACCCCCGATTCTCGAGGTGGAGTGGGACGGTGGCATGCCGGTAAGGGTGAGGTTGGGAACCCATTGGGAACCGGTCTCGAACTGGGCGGGACCTTGGCGTTTCAGTGGGAAGTGGTGGGAAGGCGGTCGACCTCAAGACAGATATCAGATTGTGACATCAGCCGGAGCCTTTTTGTGCACCGTCGAGGACGGAGTCACTCGTTTGGCAGGGATTTACGACTGAAGCTGTCGATAACGGTCAGCAATCATATCCCTCACTTTGTCTCGAAGTTCGTCGAGTTCTCGCTTCTTGAGGCCTTCGGTCGGTAGCGGTGGGTCTATGAGGAGACGAATCTTCCCTGATCGGATCAGCTTCGACCCGGGTGCCCACATCTCCCGGGCTCCTTGGATAGTCACTGGGAGGATCGGGATACCGGTAGCCGCGGCGATCACGAAGGCGCCTTTCTTGAAGGGCAACAGTTCCTTGGTCGTACTCCGGGTTCCTTCCGGATAAGCGATCAGGGAGTGGCCTCTCTTGACTACCTCAGCGGCCTTTCGGTTCAGCTCACGCATAGCGGTCGGTCCAGTTGATTGGCGGTCCAGGCTTATGATCCCCACTGAGCGCATTGCCGCTGCCAGAACCGGGATCTTGAAGACCTCCTTCTTGGCGATGAACCGAATCTGGAGGGGGAGCTCCGAAAAACAAGCCATGATGTCGAGATTCGACTGATGGTTCGCAACCACCATGTATTGGCAGGTTGGGTCAATGTTTTCTAGTCCTTCGACTGAGAGCCGGGCACCTGCCAGGAACAGCAGTGATCGGGCCCAGCCCCTTATCGCCCGGTCGGCAGCCAGAGTCCGAGGGAGCACTTTGGCCGAAAGCCAGGTGAGGCTTGAGAAGAACAGCGTCACCGGCACAGCGAGTAATGCTGCGATGGATGTGCGGATAGCTGAGGCGAAGGGGGGCATCGAGTGGGAGAATAGTGTGTGGGAAGACACCTACCCGACTTACCTAAGGTGAGTCCTTCACCAGGAGATGGATCATCGACTTTTCAGCTTTGAAGGATGAGTTGCGCCGAAGAGCTCGCCAACTCGACCCTCCTACCGAAGAGGAACAACGTCTGGTCGTAGAACGCCTCGAAGCGTTGTTGAGGGAATTGGCGGGGGCGGCGGTCCTCGTCTACCTGTCCAAAGAGGGAGAGGTGGAGGCTGATCGGGTTGTTTCAGAATCCCGATCCGGGTGTCGATTCTTGACGACTCGGACTCCTGAGTCGGGAGGGCTGACTATTCACGACTTCTTCGCTCCTCGAGAGATTCACCGGTTGGGGTTCCCGCAACCGGTGGAATCATCGGAAGTGATCCCTCCTTCGGTCGTTGATGCGGCTTTCGTTCCAGGTTTAGCTTTCGATCTACGAGGTAATCGATTGGGCCGTGGTCGCGGCTACTACGACCATCTGATCTCAGAATTGAGGGAAGACGTTGTGTTGGTAGGGGTGGCTCTTGAACGCCGCCTGTTCGATGAAATCCCGGTCGAAGAGCATGATATCCCGATGGACTGCATTGTTACTGAAGCCCGAACTCTGTGGATCACGGACGGAGTCTGCGCTCAAGACCATGGAGTTGAAGCGGGAGCGCCGAGGGAACAAAGCGATCCCGAATGAGCTTGTTTGAACGGACACCATTCTCGGTTGACACACACACACACACCTAGTGTAGTGTCCGGCGAGTTTGGCCTAAAGGTAGGTCTTCCTAGTCGCAAGAGGGGATTGCTGTGAAGAAGAAAATGGTCCTGCTTTCAGTCGTCGCTACCGGGTTGATGGCGGCTGCACCTGTGGGGAAAGGCTCGCCTGGTGATTCGCCTTTTGACCGCGAGTACTTGGCTGCCTGGGATCGCGCGTATTCCGGGCTTGACGACAGCTCAACCCTCACCACAGAATCTCTGTTTGACGGGGGAATCGTGGACGAACAGGGCGAACCGGTGGTTGGAAGTGTTGTGGTGAAGGTGTTTCCTCCACAAAGCGTAGAAGAGAAGCTGGAAGTCGGCGATCAGATCCAACTAGTGCCGGTAGCTCGGGCCCACACGAACCAGAACGGTCGGTTCGTGGTACGGGAACCGCGTGATTCGAAGGTTGCAGCGAGCCTGACTCGGGCGCTGACAGCCGACGGGTATGCGAATCTGGTTGTCTTTGCATACACCGAAAAGGGTCGTGGGGTCGACATCATCTCGCTAACCAGAGAAGGAAGTAAATGGCGATCGACGAGGGATGGAGGAAATGGGCTTGACGCATCCCGAGGGACTGTTGATTCTGTTGTGAGTGCTGGACCCGCCCTGGTTATTAGTGTTGGCGGCCCCAGTCCTGATGACGAACCGGGTTATCCAATTCCTGAAGAGTTGGTGCCCGTTGAGAGGGGTCTCACCGGTACTTGGGTGATGGCAACATGGCCCCTTCGGGAGGTTGCCCTGACGACCATTAGTAATCAAAGTAGACAGAGGGCGCTGGTGTCCTATACGCAAGGAAAGTCCAGTAGTCTTGGGGTCGCCACATCGATCAACGACATTGGGTGGACGACGGGTTCCACCAAGTCGATCTCGTCAACTTCAACGGTGAGCTTCGGAAGCTATAACACTTGGGGGAGGGACTACCTGGTCAGGACAGCTTTCACATACCAGAAACTGATGTTTCGAGATTGTGACCTTGTCACCGGTCTCTGCTTAACCAACTACATGATCTTGCCGTCCAGGTTCGATGGCGGGAACTACAGCTACGGTATCGCGGAGAAGAAGATTTCGGCCTATCCGAACTGTACCGACTACTACGCTGGCGATGTCTTCTCCCGCACCACCGGGCGCAACGTCACCTATTCCAACGGTGTGAACATCGATGCTATTTTGGGTTGGGATTTGAAGGCCAACACGAATTGGGACACAAAAATGACCGTCCGGTGGGAATTCTCCGGTAACTCGAAGCTTTGTGGGACCAATTCCACTCCTCCTTCGGCGAATCTCATCGCTGGGTTCGATCGCTGATGGCGTTGCGGAATGGCAGGAGGAGCGTGACAATCGGTCTGGCTGTGGCAGCGGTGGGAGGTTGTCTGCTCTGGAATTGGCTTAGAGTTGGAGTGGACGGGCCTTTGACCATTCCGGCAAGCGTCTTCGTGTCCCATCCAGTTGAACCTGGATTACCTGTCTTTTTCGGTGAGCCAGTGATAGAGAATCTGAGCGATTCGCCTGTCACAATCGACAAGATTTGGTTCGAGGGCGCCGACGAATTGGAACTGGGCGAGGTTGGGCTCGTGGTCCTGGAACCCGACTACTACCTTGACCACGTCTACTACCACTATTTCGAGGGGGGCAAACCAGACGATTATGCCTCGCGAGAGGTCGCGAAAGAAGACGGCTGGGTAGTCCCTCCCGAATCGGAAGGTTATACGACTTCGCCTTACGTGATCGTGACCTTGAAGCCCGGGACCCCTATGGGCGCGACTGGACTGTTACACATTGAGTACCGTCACGGCCTCAGAAGATACGAGGTAGTCGGGGCGCATCATCTGGTTCTTTGTGACAAGACCCAATTCACCGGGAGTTGTCCCGATCCCCCGGCGCATTTGGGGTTCTCTTAGCTCGCTCCGCCGGGTTAAGGCGACTTATTAGTGTTTCGAACGACGTCATCGAGCCGACGAGAGGAGGCTTCGAGCCTGACGACTCCTGAAACGGAGAGGCCGGTTTCCCGGGGGATAGCCTGCCTAGGGCTCTTAGCAATCGTCCTATCGATTGCGATTACAGGGTCGGCGCCAGAAGCATTGCGGCCAGAATTCGGTGAATTTCGGCTTGCGATTCTTGTGCAGCGTTCTATGTCATCCGAATTCCTATTCGACGGGTACGTGTGTTCTGGAGTGGAACTGAAAGGCTGGGTGGTCACAGCTTCCCATTGCTTGGAGGGGCGCGAGGCCGAATCCTCTATCGATGTTGTGCTGGATGTCGCGGATTTGTGTCAGACCGGATCCATTGTTCAAGTCGAGAAGGTGGTGGATGTCTGGTGGCCAGTGCGGGACGATCTTGAAAAACAGGATGTTGTTCTCCTTCGGCTGGAATCCGGTGCAGAGTTCCCACCTGATGGGCTGTTTGTCTCGCCTCCGTTCGTAGGCGAAGGCTACGTAGCCGGGTTTTCAGCCGAATACCCCAACGGAGTCGTGTCGTGTGATAGAAGGTTGACTAAAGCTGTTCTTTTGGAATCTCGCGCTTGTCGGGAGCAGCTACCTGGCTCAGGATTCGATGATCACGCAGAGGTGTGTGCGGAGCTGGATCAAGATTTCTGTGTCGGAGGATCGGGGTCTCCTCTTCTGGTCAATGACAGCCTGATTGGGGTGATGTCATGGGGTATAGGGTGTGGCGAGGGATATCCCGTCGCGTTTGCGCTAATTCCACCCAGAGAGGTTTTTTGGTCAGGGGAATCCAATGGCGGCCCTTGACGTGAAAAGAAAAAAGGAGGAGGCGGATGCTTGTGCATCCGCCTCCTCCTAGCGGTCCCCCTACCCAATCTTGCTTCGCTTCTACTTCTCGTCCGAGACCCAGGTGAAGTAGAAGGTTCCCTTGGTCTCGCCCTGGCAACTGACGGTGATTGCCACCGGTGTGTCGCGAGGGGTTTCTTCGGGGAAGTAGATGTGCCAGTAGTCGAGATGGCCGTCCGAACCTATGGTCTCTTCCGTTCTACCGTAGGCCGACTCTGCGACGACCGTCTCTCCGGCTTCCCCTGTGATGAAGAATTTGGTCCAGTTCTCAGAGTTTTCGGCATACATCTGTCTTATAGACCATTCCAAATCGGTCGGTTCCTTCAACGTGAAGCTGAAGGTCTCGGAGTTGCCATGAGAGTCCTTCACTGTCACTGGGAAACCTTCGCCCGGAGCATTCCCGGAGAAATTGACCCATAGATACTTGAGATATCCTTCTTCGCCGATGGTCCCGGTGCCCGATCCGTACTGCGATGTGGCAGTGAACTTCTCGCCAGGTGTGCCCCAAATCTTGAATTTCGTCCAGTTCTCGGTGTTCTCGCTGTAGAACTGCTCGATCTCCCATGAGGCAACGGTGTCGTAGTAGACGGTGATCGTTTTCTTGGTGATGTTCCCGGCCTCGTCTATCGCCTTGATGAGAGTGGTGTTTGTCCCGGGGGAAAGAACCAGCTTGATCGACCAGTTCCCGTCGGCGTCGACGTCGGCTTCATATCCGGACGCAATGACGGTTGCTCCCGGTTCTACCTTCCCCGAATAGGTGATTACCTTGTCACCGTCGACAGTCGCTCCGTCTTCAGGAGATGTGATTGAGATGACGGGAGGGACGGTGTCGATCGGGTCTTCCTTTGGCTTGTCGGTCGCGGAATCGGTGGTCTTCGTGGTATCGACCACGATCTTCTCGGATCCTTCTGCAGCCTGGGTCGACTCATCGGCCTCAGGCCAGATCTCGAATTTGAGAGTCTCCGGGATGGACTCGACATCGAGGAGCATGGGACCATTCATGTTGGTTAGGGCCGTGTTCTCGACAAGTTGTGTGTATCCCGTCCAATCGGTGATCGGTTGAAATCCTCCACCAGAATCAACTCCGATTCTGGAGGCGAACATGCCACCAGCGATCACTACGCAGAATCCAGCGACAAAAGCCATCACCTGACGCATCTGGGTCTCCTTAACCTTTCGTCGGCTCGTTGCAGACTGACTCGTGTCTGAAAGGGGAAAGGTTTACTCGGAGACGCGATTTCGGGGATTTGAGGGGGAGAGGTTCATTTGGGAAGCCAGGGAGGCGAGGGAGTTGTGCTGATCACGCAAGAAGCGGAAGGTTGCAGCATAGGTGCAATGTTGGTAATGTTGCGTAAATGTCGCAACTAACTGATGTCTCGGCCCTGATTGGGGACGTCGTCGATTCTCGGGGTTTTGACGACAGGGCCGGACTCCAATCGAGTCTGATCACCGCATTCGCTGCCATCGGAGTCGAAGCTATCCAAGCGCCGATGATGACTGTAGGGGATGAATTCCAGGCGATCTATCCCGACCTAGAGTCCGCTCTCGAGGCGGAGTTGCGCCTTCGTGCTCTTTTGGCCAAGAGGGTGTTGGTGAGGATTGGGATGGGTTGCGGCCAGGTCAATCAGGTTGAGCCCGATCGGGAACCTTTTGGGCAGGACGGTTCGGCCTGGTGGAGGGCTAGGGAAGCCCTCGAGTGGGTGGCCGAAACCGAGGAGTCCAATTCGACAGCTACCTGGAGGACTGCAGCTAGAACCGGAGACTCCAGAGAATCTTGGCTCAACCGGTTGCTTGTTCTCAGATCGGCGGTTCTAGAAGAGTTGGATCAGACCGACGGTGAAATCCTCCTTGGGCTTCTCGACGGTGTCACGGTCTCCGCAATCGCCGAACAGATAGGCCTGAACAAGAGTTCCGTATCCCGGCGGGCTAGGAGACATGGACTCTGGGCTCTAGTGGAATCTAGGAATCGGTAAGGGTCGTCCGGCGTGCATTGGGCTCTGGGCCGTGGCATCATCTCTCCATGATTTCGCGTCTCTCCTCCGCACCCGATTGGGCGATAGTCCTGGGTGCGGTCTTCTTGCTCTCCGCACCGTCGAACGCAGTAGTACGGCGGATATTTCTGGCTATCCGCCTCCACGACGTGTCGGAAGGCCTAGAAGGGTTCAAGGGCATTCTTAAGCGATGGTGGGGCGTGATCCGGGGAGGATCTCCGAGCGGTGTCGCGAGAGAACGGCGCGGGGCTGGGAGATGGATCGGGAGTCTTGAACGGGTAGTCATCATGACCATGGTCCTCGCCAGTCAGCCAGCTGCGGCAGGTCTCGTAGTAGCAGCTAAGAGCATCCTGCGGTTTCCGGAGATCAATGCCGACATGAAAGAGGGTGCGCCTCGTGGGGCGATCACAGCCGAGTATGTGTTGGTTGGGTCTTTGGCGAGTTGGCTCCTCGGATTCGGAATCTCTTTCGCGGCCAAAGCACTAATCGATCGGGTCTGAGTCGGCTGATCAACCTGGGGGTTCGGCGCTCCCTGCTTCCGCTCTGCGGAGCCGATCCATAATCGCACGACCGAGACCGATTTCGGGGACCGGTTCTGCGAAGATGATCCTGGGGTCAGAGTCGTCCAAACGGTGAAGACAGTCGAAAAGTCGGGCCGCAGCCTCAACGATATCCCCTGACGGGGCCAAGACCTCGATGGAGTCGAAGCCCTCGCTTCTAGAGGAGAAGCAGAGGCAGGCGGCTCCTTGCCTGTCTTTCTTGGAGATCGACGAGGGGTCGGTGATCTTCAGCCTGGTCGAGGGGGCATAGTGGCCAGCCAGACCACCGGGGGCGAGAGGCCGTTCAGGGTCGACCTTTCTTTCTTCGATTTCGGGGGCTATTGCGGAAAGCGTCTCGATTGGGATTGCCCCGTGGCGGAGCAGTGTGACACCTTTGTCGAATGCGACGATGGTTGACTCCACGCCGTGGTGGGTCTTCCCTCCGTCCAGGATCACGTCGACCGAATCGCCGAGCTGATGGCGAACATGTTCGGCCCGAGTCGGCGAAAGGCGACCAAACCGGTTGGCGCTAGGTGCGGCGATCGGGGTTCGTGAAAAGGTGATCAGGTCGCGGGCGATCGGATGGTCGGGGATGCGGACTCCGACAGTGTCGAGTCCTGATGTGACGATCCCTGGGATGAGATCGGTCTTGGGGAGGATCATTGTCAGGGGGCCAGGCCAGAAGGCCTCTGCGAGTGATCTGGCGATCGGAGGGATCTCGGAAGCGACCCGGTCGAGCATTCCGTAGTCGGATATGTGGACGATGAGGGGATCGAAAGACGGACGCCTTTTCACTTCGAAAATTCGGGCGACGGCGACCGCATTGGTGGCGTCTCCTCCTAACCCGTAGACGGTCTCGGTGGGGAACGCGACCAGGCCACCCGACCGGATTGTCTGGGCGGCGAATTCGATCTTCTCTGGGGTCAGATCCATTGGGAAAGGCTAACCATCTTCAATGCGCACCTAGAAGTCTGAATTCTCCGCTTGGCATCGAACGTATGTTCGATATCATGGAAGGGTGAGTCAAGGACCTCCTCAATACGCTGAACTCCATTGCCACACCAACTATTCATTCTTGGTTGGAGCCGCTTCCCCGGAAGAACTGGTGGAGCGAGCAGCAGAGCTTGGTTATTCCGCTTTAGGGATCACCGATCACGATGGTTTCTACGGTGCTGTGAAGGCAATGCAGGCCGCTCGTGAGCACAGCATTCCAGTGGTATATGGAGTTGAGATTCGTATGCCACGAGAAACCTCGCGGGGTACTGAAGTCGTCGATGACTCGGGAGAAGACCAGGGAGTGTCTTCCGAGCCAGGTGTCTCAGGCTTTTTCGACCGAGAAATTCAGGCGTTTTCGGATGGGCCCATATCTCGACTCGACGATCCGATCCGTCAAGGAGACGAATGGGGCGGAAGATGGTGGAAGAAACGGCAAGAAGCGGGGAGTAAGCGGAGAGGCCGGAGTGTCATTTCCCGTGGAACCAAGCCACCGAAGCAAGACGATTCCGACCACCTGGTCCTTCTGGCGGGGAGTCCAGAGGCCTATAAGGCTCTCTCAGAGTTGGTGACTCGTGCCCAATTTCGAGGAGCCAAAGGCCAGGCTCGTTATTCGTGGGACGACCTGGAATCGACAGCGCAGGGGGCCGACGTTTTTGCGCTGACTGGGTGTAGCCACGGTGCCGTTCCACAAGCTGCCACCAAAGGAGATCTCGCTGCCGCGTTGCGGGAAGCCGCGAGACTGAGAGACATTTTCGGGCGACGTCTGTACCTCGAGCTCTGGCATCACGGCCTCCCCGAAGATGACCCTCGAAACGATCTGATGTGGGAGGTGTCTCAACGTCTTCGGATACCGACAGTCGCCACCAACCAGGTCCATCACGCAGTCCGTGAGGATGCATATTTGGCCGATGTACTCGCGGCAATCGGGGGTAGGTGCGATCTGAATTCGATTGACAGTTTCCGCTTAGGTACCGACGAACGCTTTCTGAAGAGTTCCGAAGAGATGAGTGCCAGATTCGCTCGCTATCCGGGATCGGTAGAGCGGGCCGCTCTATTGGGCGGCCGTCTGTCTTTCGATCTCCGGCTGGTCGCCCCCCGGCTCCCTCCTTTCCCCATGCCCGGTCATTTCCGGAACGAGATGGAGTACCTCCGTCATCTCACTTTCGAAGGGGCTCGGCAGGCATACCCTGGGCCTGGAGAGGGAGGGATCGATCAGCGGGCTCTTGACCGACTCGAACACGAGCTGGATGTGATCGAACGACTAGGTTTCCCCGGGTATTTCCTGGTGGTCTGGGACATTGTCCAATTCGCCCGGTCACAAGGGATTTTCTGTCAGATTCGGGGTTCGGGAGGCGACTCAGCGGTCTGTCGATGCATCGGGTTGACTCGAGTCGATCCGATCCGTCTGAACCTTCCTTTCGAGCGTTTCTTGTCAGAAGAACGGGGTCGGGCTCCCGACATTGATCTCGATTTGGAGGCTGATCGGCGAGAAGAGGTAATCCAATATGTGTACCGGAGATACGGGAGAGAACGAGCGGCGCTAGTCGCGAACGTAATCTCATACCGGGCTAGGTCTGTCTTGCGCGACGTGGGGAAAGCATTCGGGATGACCCAGTCCCAGGTGGACGGCCTTTCCAAATATGTCGACACAAGAGACCCGAAAAAGCTGCGGCTGGAGGCTCCACTGCCGCATGGCCTCAGCGCGGAACTGATATACGAGGTGTGCAGAAGACTCGACGGGTTCCCTCGGCACTTGGGGATACACCCGGGAGGGATGGTGATCGCCGACAGGCCTCTCCACCAGGTGGTACCACTCGAATGGGGACGGATGGAGGGGAGGTCGGTTCTTCAATGGGACAAGGACGACTGCGCCGCTATAGGCGCCGTCAAGTTCGATCTCCTGGGGTTGGGGATGCTCAACGCTCTTCATCTGACAGTCGACATGATCGAGGAGACACATGGAGTGAAATTGGATCTCGCGTCTGTTCCTCAAGAACCTGCGGTCTACCGGCTATTGACCATCGCAGATACGGTCGGGGTGTTCCAGGTCGAATCGAGAGCGCAGATGGCGACCCTTCCCAGGATGAAGCCAACCACCTTTTACGACCTCGTGGTGGAAGTCGCGTTGATTCGGCCTGGCCCAATCCAGGGGCAGTCGGTTCATCCCTACCTTCGCAGGCGGAATGGAGAGGAGGCGATCCGATATCCCCATCCCTCTGCCAAGCCGGTGTTG
>CAYTVW010000035.1:0-10954 GCA_964441865.1 uncultured Acidimicrobiaceae bacterium | reverse complement strand
CCATCAACTCAATCGCCAGCTCCTTCGCCTCTTTGCGGGGGGTCTTCCGGTGAACCCGGAACATCTCAGCTATCTGCCATCCGACAGAGAAAACCGGGTTAAGAGCCGTCAGTGCATCCTGAAAAATCATGGCCATCCGGTTCCCGCGCACCGGACGCCGATCCTTCTCAGGAAGATCCAGGAGCTCCACTCCCCGGAACTTCACTGAACCGCCGGTGACATACCCGGGAGGGGTGTCAAGGATCCCCATCACCGCCATCGCGCTCACCGTCTTGCCACTCCCCGACTCGCCAAGGATCGCAACTGTCTCGCCCCGATCAAGGGTGTAGCTCAGCCCGTTCACAGCCTTGACCACGCCGCTCTCGATCCGGAACTCGACTTCCAGGTCGTTAACTTCGAGGAGATGCCCGTCCTCTGCCAAGGGACGGCCGGCAATGCTTTCAGTTTGCGCCCGCTGGTCCGCCTCGGAAATGACCGCTTGTTCCGGGGTCAAAGGCTGATCCACTTTGGTTTCTGGACTCAGAGATTCAGGCATCAGCGAAGCCTCGGATCAAGGGCGTCTCGAAGAGCGTCGCCCATGAGAATGAAACTGAACACGGTCACAGACAAGAACGCCCCTGGGAAAAGAAGCAGGTGGGGAGAGGTCCGGATGTAGGCCCTGGCGACGTCGATCATGAGGCCCCAGGAGATTGAAGGTAGTTGGAGCCCCACTCCCAAGAACGAGAGGGCAGCCTCGGCTGCAATTACAGAACCGACTGTGATGGTGGCGTAGACGATCACCGGAGCGATCGCGTTAGGGAGGATATGGCGGCTGATAATGCGGAAGTCGCTCAAACCCAAGGCTTTCGCAGCGTCCACGTAGTCCATCTGTTTGGCCGAGAGTACGGCCGAACGCGTCAATCGCAGCATGGTGGGCCACCCAAGGACAATCAAGACAAGGCTCACCTCAAAAAGGCCCCTCGACTTGAACAATGAACGAAGAATCACAATCCCACCGAGGATGGTTGGGACAGCGAACCAAACATCCGTGATTCTGGCGATTATCGAGTCGATGATTCCACCGTAATACCCAGCAATCGAGCCGAGAGTGACGGCGATGAGAGTAGTGGCGAGAGTGACAATGACACCGATTGCGAGAGATACCCGGGTGCCATATATGACTCGGGCGTAGTAGTCGCAACCTTGAGGATCGGTCCCAAACCAGTGTTGTGCGCTGGGAGAAAGCCGCGAATCAGAGAGGACGCAATAACGCGGATCGGCGTCGGTGAATAGCCCCGGGAACACTGCGATGACAATAAGGAGGACAATGAGCAGACCCGAAAAAACGAACATCGGGCGCCGCATCAACTGCCTCCACGCGTCCGAATACAGACCGCCTTCCCGCTCGACCGCCGGTTCAAGACTATCTAGAGCCGAAACAGCGTCTGACCCTGACGATTCACTCATAGCGAATCCTCGGATCAAGGATGGCGTAGAGAATGTCTACGACAAGATTGGCAACCATGTAGACGAAGACGAGGAAAGTGACGATTCCCACTACAACAGTCCCTTCTTGTCTTCTCACTCCGTCGAAGACTGCTTGCCCGATCCCTGGGATGTTGAAAATGCCTTCGGTGATGATCGCACCTCCCATAAGCACCCCAAGATCCACTGCTAGGAACGTGACCACAGGGATTAGAGAGTTCCTAAGGGTATGAATCCCAACCACTCTTCTCCTGGAAAGACCCTTCGCTACTGCAGTCCTGACATAATCGGAGCGGAGATTCTCGACCAGACTCGTGCGAGTGAGACGTGCAACGTACGCTAGTGAAACCGAGGCCAATACCGATCCGGGTAGAACGTAGCTAAGCCAACCGTTTTGTATCCCCGACACCGGGAGCCACCCCAGCCGTACGCCCACCACCACTTGCGCTACGAATCCCAACACCATGATGGGAATCGCGATCACCACCAAAGTGGAGACCAAGACAAGGTTGTCGATGAATTTCCCTTTCCGGACCCCGGCGACGATACCGGCCACGATCCCGATTACGACCTCTAGGAAGAAAGCCGTCGTAGCCAGTCTCAAGGTAACCGGGAGCCGCTGCTTGAGGAGATTCGAAACTGGTCTTCCCCTGAAGTCGATTCCGAAATCTCCTTGGAGAACACCGCCAATGTATTTCCCATACTGGATCGGGAGGGGATCATCAAGGTTGTATGCCTCGACCAAGGCCTGGTGGACGCTGGGTGCCATGGGTCGCTCCCCAGCCAATGCCCTGATGGGGTCTCCAGGTATGGCCCACACCATGACATAGATAAGGAAGGTTGCGCCGAAAAAGACAGGGATGAATTGAAGCATCCGTCTTCCCAGATACCGCCCCAAACAGGCCTCCTTACCTACCTAGGTTTCAGAAATCTACCCGATGCTAACCAGTGAACGGAGCGGGCGCCCTCTTGGGGCGCCCGCTCCCTCTAGAACCAATGACAAGAATTCTGCTGCCAAGCAGATTCTCAGCCCTCCTCAACCTCAGGATTGAGCTCGTCATAGCCAACGATGTTCATGTAGAAGCCGTTGTTCTGCTGTGCGTTGGCGCCGGTCGCCCCGTAGCTCCAGGCGTTGACATACGACCACGCTGTGACTGGTTCTCCGTCATGGAACTCCCAGCCCTTCTTCAGCTTGATCGTCCAAGTCACACCGCCGTCTTCGGAAGTGATCGACTCAGCATGGGCATTGAACGGCTCATTCGTTTCGGCGTCGTACTGAACCAGGCCAGTAAACAGAGCCCTCAGCACTTGGATGCCCTGAGATTCGTTCGAGTTAGTCGGGAACAGGTGTTCCGGTTCCGTGAGATGCACTCGGACATGGTCGTCGTCCTTCTTGACCTTGGTGACACCGAGGTCGCTGTAGGAGTCGTAGAACACGTCACTCGTCCCTTCGGTCCAAACGAACTGGTTTGTCCGGAAGAACATTGGGACAAGCGGCGGATCAGCGCAAAGGATGTCTTCGGCCTCCTGATACGCCTTCAACCCGTCCTCCAGTTCCCCGCTCTCCGCGACTGCCGCTTTCCCTTCAGCCAACTTGGCATCGAACTCTTCGTTGATATAGAAGCCAGAGTTGGAGCCAGTTGGGGGAACCATGTATGACGCGTAGAGAGGCTCAAGGAAGTTGAGCGGAGACGGATAGTCCTGCCCCCATGCGAGACGGAACGGACCCGTCATGCCTTTTCCATCTAGCAGAGGAAGGTATTCGGAGAACTCCAAAGACTGGAATGTCGTCTCGACTCCAAGCGTATTCCTCCACATGTTGGCCACAGCCTCTACCCACAGTTCGTGTCCACCTCCGGAGTTGAACCAGACCTCGACCTCATCAATCGGTCCCGCCTGTTCCCAGAGTTGAGCTGCCAGTTCGGGGTTGTAGTTCCATGTATCACAGACATCGTCTCGGGCGCCAGCGAAGATCGGCGGGATCGCCGAGAAAGCCGGGATCCGAGTGTCCCCGAACAGTTCTTCGACCAGGGTTTCCTTGTCTATCGCCATCGAGAGAGCCCGCCAGTGGTCCACTGTGAACCCTTCTAGGTAACGTGGGAAACCCAGGTAGTTGAAGGATGTAGACGACGACGAACCGTAACGGTCACCGAAGTCGGTGGGAGCCGAATCGATTACCTCGGTGGGGATAGCGGGCCCCAACACATCGATGTTTCCCGAAAGCACTTCGTTGTATGCCGTGTTCAGGTCGTCGATCAGGACGAAAGTCAGGTTGTCCACCTGGGCTTTGTCAGGTCCTTTGTAGTTCTCGTACTTGGCCAGGGGAATCTCAACGTGATGATTCCAAGTCCCGCTCATCTCGAAGGGGCCGTTCCCAACAGGCTGCTCCTCGAAAGCCACAGGATCCTCGAAAGCCACAAACGGCATCGGGAAGAATGCTGCATAAGCGAGCTTCAGCGGGAACTCTGGATCGGCCTCTTCGAACTGGACAGTGAAGGTGTAGTCGTCGATGACGTTCAGCCCTGCCAGCTGTGTGATTCCAGGGATAGTCGTGCTGCTTGTAGAGACGGTCTCTCCACCGCAGCCAACCGCGATGACAGAAAGCAGACTAGCCACGAGGAATAGTCGACTTCTTGTGCCGATTGTCTTCATATGGGATGCCTCCAAGGTTTTCATATTCGTTGGACAGACCGGTTAGGCCTTGACTAACCAACGCTTCGATTGTAGGCAACTATTCGAGTTTGTCTCTGGATAGTCTCGATATCCCTCAGAAACTTTTCTCTTGAAGGAAGTCGGCTCTTCAGATCAGATTCTCTCCTAATCGACCACCACAACTCTCCACTCCCCCGGGAGAATGTCGGTCGGACACGACCCGGACGTCGTAACAAACACCACTTCGTCGGCTTCGTCGAGAACTTCGAGCGAACCTATCCTCCCCAAATCACACGGTGCGAAAGCCACCACCGAACCGAGCGACAGACGCGCCGACCAATCGTGGATTGGCCCCTTCTCCGTAGCCAAGGCGAACTCCGCATACTGGCGATCATCCAATCCTCCCAGGACCCCCGGGATCTTCGACCACACGCCCTGCATCGCATATGACGAATCCACGACCACTAGGACCCGATCAGGGTGGGATTCCCTGAACAGATGGGTAGAACCCCAGAAGCCTCCGAACATGATCCCGAAGGCCACCAACCAGATTGCCAGAGCCTTCATCTGTCACATCCCCGCGTTGAACAGTGCCGACAGTTTGAACTCGACATCTTCCTCTCCAGCGTTGATGCTTGCTGCCTCTACTAGTGCCGAGACTTGCTCCAATTCGGCCAAGTTGGCCTCAAAACCAACTGTGTATATCGGGATTCCTAGGCCAGCGATAAGACGAGACACATCAGAGAAGACGTAACCGTCTCGAGTCTCACCATCGGTTAGGACAATGAGCATCAACTTCGTCTCAGGATTAGCGGCCTTTTCTTCGAGGAGCATCGAGAGACCCACCAGAATTCCGTCATACATCGCGGTTCCACCGCGAGCTTCCATGTCTTCGATCGCTGCGACGAAACGCGCCTGCTGATTCAGATCGAATTTGGCAATAGCGAGACGTTTGGTCGCCATATCGTTGAATTCGACCATCCCGATCCGTGTGTCCGACTGAATGAACCCGCGGGCCGAAACGAGAGCGCGTTGAACTGCCTGAATCCTGGTCCCCTCCATTGACCCGCTGACGTCGGTGACGAACACCGCAGACACGGGCCTGCCGCCCTCCTTCTTGTCTTTCCAGAGTCTCTGGGCTCCAATGAGTGTCGTCCCCGAAGGGACCACGACGTCAGAGGCATAGGCTGGAGGATCGAATCCAAATTCTTCGGCCAGGTTCCGGCTCTCCGTGTTCTGCGTGAATTCGGCTAGGAGCTCCATCACCTCGACCTTTGCCGGATCAGGATCACCGACCGCATATAGAGGGTTATCGTGACGCACTCCAAATGGGACAAACCGATACCCACGTTGCAGAGAATCGGTGCTGGTGAACGTCTGCCACTCCATCACAAAGGCATCAAGGGTTCCGGTCTCCTTCTCCACCGATTCCCGCATCTGCATGGTGGTCAAGGCAACGAAAGGCACTCTCTGCTGGAAGGTCTCGAAAACGCTCGCGACGTCTGGATCCAGCATTCGAGACTCTTCACCATTAGCGAACGAATACAAGACAGTGACCAAGAAGTTCAGCCCGGTAGAAGAGGCAAACGGATCGGTGTATCCCATGACCACGTCGCCAGCGATCACCGCTTCTATGAGAGACGCCGCGTCAAGTTTTCCGTATTTCGATTCGATTAGCTGAGCGGTCTCGTCCTTCATGACCAGGCCGGCGGTGTTCTCAACCAGGCTTGACGACACAAGGGTCATTCTCTGATGGTTAGCGGCCATCTGAACCCACAGCTCGTTTGACGGGCTGAATCCGTCGGGGAGATCCCTCCCGGCGGCTATGAACTGATACCCGGTCCCCGAGGCGATCTTGCGGATGTCCACACCGGCGCTCCGGCCGTCCGCCAAAGTCGGGCGAGATCTGTTGAAGTTGTCAGCGACCTCGACCATCCAGGCGTCGGCTCCCGTACCCGATTTCTCGGTAGAAACGAATATCTCGGCCACCACTTGGGTCCCTGGTTGAGGCGAAGAGACAATCGGGAACCCTTCTATAGGTGGGAGAGTGTCGGCCAGGTCGACACCGCCGAGATCGACGGTGGCCGCACGGGTGACATACTCCTCAATCCAGGCCATCCCCTCCATGAGATTCGACAGACGTTTGACAGAATCCTCATAAGTCAAGGGCTCTGAAGTCGAACATCCCGCTGACAACAGAGCCAAGACCAGAGCTGTCAGCCACGCCGTGCGGATCCTCACGGTTGGTCCTCCTCTTCGGGATCGGTCGTATCAAAACGCATCTTGTCGGCCACTTCCCGAGCAGCCTCCATTTTGGCGACCGATGCCTCGGACTCGGTGGTGAGACGGTCCAATTCAAGAATCGTCTCTGCCATCGCGGGGAGTGCTTCTCTCCGGTAGGTGGAGATCTCGTCGAGGGCAGCGTCGATGTTGGCGAAAGCCGTCTTGAGCGACTCCATGTCAAGCATCGCCGACGAAGCCTGAGCATGAATCTCGGCTCCCTGAGAACGAAGCCTCTCCGACGTCCCGGCGATCACCTCAGAGGTCGTCTTGTTGATCGCATCAATCTTGTCGAGAACGATCTTCTGGTGAGCCAAGCCGAGAGCGACAGTGACACCCACTTGAAGAGCACTCACGGTCACATCGATTGCCCTGTCCACTCCCCTGATCAGTTCACGGTTGTTCCTCCGGAGGATCTCCAGAGCCAACACGCCTTGCTGATTGACGGCCAACTGTTGCTGGAGATCCATCGTCCTTTGACGTAGAGAGAACAACAGTTCTTCCTCGAAAAAGGCCTTCCTATCGGCATCCATCTTCGCTGAGCCGAGAGACTCCTGGACCTCTGTGTCTAGCGCCATGGCCAAACCCACTTGACCGGCCAAAGACTTGGTCAGGTCACGCATATCGGCTTGGTCTTCTCCGAGAGTGACATTGTCGCGTTTCAGCTGCTCCCGGCCTTTTTCCAGAGACTTGATGATGGAATCAAGGACCGTCTGAGACTTCTCGAAACGGGTGAAATATCGCTTGACTGGAGTCCCGATACCCGGAATGGCTCCCACGAGTCGGGAAACCCACCCCGGCTCCAAATCAATTGAAGAGGGGTCGAGCTTCTCGACCTCGATCTTCAGATCGACCAGAGACTTCGCCACAACACCGCCGTCCTCGGCGCCTCTCGCGAGTTCCCTGATCGGGGCTTGAAGCATCTTGGATTTCTTCGCTGACTTAATTTGGAGATCCCGCCCCATAGTCTCGACGGCTTCTCGAGCTATGTCGCGAGACGAACCATCTTCGGGATCGACCTCAAGAAGCTGCTTGGCGAGCTGGCGGGCCTTCTGCGTGTGCTCATCCACCGAGGCGGCGATGACAATCTCAGCCTTGGTGGCTGGGATGTTCAAGTCCAACTGGAGTGGAGGTAGGGTCGCGGGGAGAACGGGTTCGGAACCACTGGTCATGGGTTTGCCTTTCATTTTCAATTATCCAAACTATCCGGAGGCGTACTTCTTCGCTCTTTCGGCCAATTCGACCAACTCCTCCATCGCCTCTTCCGCCCCTCGAGAGGAGCGTCCGATAGGAGCGCTGCTGAGAGCGGTCGCGGTGCGATCGATCGCTGTTAAGAGACTCTCGTTCTGTGCCAAAAGGTCCGCGATCCTGTCGCTCTGAAAGGCGTGGAGCTCGATTCGATCCTCCAAAGACGAACGCTCTCTTTCGACGGCTGAACCCGACGCACCGTCGAGTTCCGCCAGGCGACGGCCAATCTTGTGCACACTGATCGTGCGGATGGATTTCGAAGCCAGAACCACCTCGCGCAGGTTCTCTAGCACCGCGGCCTGAACCTGGCGTCCGGCGGTCAGATAACGCGCGTAGGTCATCTCTCCCGCATTGAGACGTTCGTTCAGCACTTCGTAAAGGCTATCGGCTTTCGAATCGACCGCTTCGAGTTGGCGGAATCCCCGTCGATCGTCCAAAGCGAGGAGTTGTTTCCTCAATCTAGGAAGATCGGCGGCCTTCAACTGAACTCGCTCTTCTTCATCGGCTTTGATTCGCGCGACAGTCCCGCTGGCCGACATGATCACCGGCCAGGCCACCAACGAGATGAACATAAGAGCTACGAGAAGAACCAGTCCGATGGACCCCGGCTCGAAATGATCGAAATACCGGTATCCGGCGTAGAGAGTCACGACCACCACTACCCAAGTGGCCGGATATCCTGCGACCGTCTTCCACCACCGGTTTGTCATCTTGCTCCCGCTAATAACGCCCTTGCCAAGTTCCGGGGATTGACGTTACCAGGGCAACGACAGAGTGGATACCGGCAGCACCGATGTTCTCCGGATAGGAACAGTCACAGAATCATGGAATCCGGCTTGCCCATTCCTCAAGAACCTCCCACAGACGAATTCTGGTCTCCGGACTCTCGCGGGTTCTGCGCAACTTGTGGGTCCGCCGGGGTTTCCTGTCATGCCAAAACAGCCCTGTTCCGGTAGCGGCAATCGGATCAAGAGCTAAGAAAACCATGGTGTCAGCGCCTTGGCTGGGAGTCCTCAATATCGGACGCATGACCCTCGCGAATCTGGGAAGGCCACTGGCCACCCCCGGGGTTGCGGCCCATCCAGGATGCATGGCGTGGCAGACGACACCGTCCCCAATCAGAAGGTCCGCCCAAAGCTCGTTGAGAATCACCTGCGCTCTCTTGGTCTGGGCATAGGCCGCAGCTCCTTGATAAGGATCCGGTTTGACTAATTGACCCAGGTCCAGCGCAGCCGTGTACATCCCTCCCGAGCTGACTGTGATTATCCGGCCTTGAGCGGCAGTGATCTGGTCTAGAAGACCTCGGGTGAGAACGAACTGGCCAAGGAGATTGGTCGCAAAGGTGAGTTCTATCCCCTCGGATGTCTCCTGTTGCCTAGGGAAAAGCCCGCCAACGTTGTTGATGAGAACATCAATGGTCGGATAGGAGGCACCGATCTCCTCGGCCACCCTACGGGTATCAGCTACAGACGACAGGTCGGCAGTGAAACCCACGATCCCAGAACCGGCCTCTTCGATGAGAGCCTCCAGCTTCTTCTGATCCCTACCTAGGGCAACCACTTCCGCTCCCTTTTGGGCGAGGATCAAAGCAGCGGCACGACCGAGGCCCGACGTGGCTCCGGTCACGACGACGGTTTTCCCCTCACCGTCTGGCAGATCTTTCGACCCCAGACCGCGTGCCGAAAAGCCGATTCGAGAAAAACCCAACAGGACCGCCCAATCCAAAAAACGATCCCAAATTCCGGGAGGGGTTATTTGTTTCTGTTCCATTCCACCTATTCAAGGCTCCCCATCAATGGAGTATTCCAAATACTCAGATTTTTCAACAAGAATCGCTTCCAGCTAGTGACATGGCCTCAGTAGGATTTGCTCCCCGATCGAGGAGAACGAATGGCGACAACCGTGATTATCGGTGCTGGAATAACCGGTCTCTCCGCCGCCTGGGCGTTGAGAGACGACCCGGATCTGCTCCTCATAGAAAAGGGCAGTCGCCTGGGCGGCCACGCCGACACGGTGACTCTCCGAGACGTACCGGTAGACATGGGGTTCATCGTCTACAACGAACCCCACTACCCGAACCTCACTCGCCTATTTGAGGCATGTGAAGTAGAGACAGTCGAGAGCGATATGTCTTTTGCCCTGGGAGGCGACTTCGAATACGGGGGCAGCCTCAACGGCCTCCTCGGAGGGACCAATTTCTTCCGCCCAAGAGCGTGGGGTCTCGCCAGCGATATCCTGAAGTTCCCCCGACTCGCCCGAGAGAGCCTCGACTCCGAACTCCCGATCGGCCGGTGGGTCGAATCAGTCGGTCTCTCGACGCGCTTCCGAGACGACTACCTCATGCCTATGGCTTCCGCCATCTGGTCGTCATCCGGATTGGTCGCTGAGGAGATTCCGGCTCTCACTCTTCTGAGGTTCTTCGATTCCCACGCCCTTCTCGACCTGCGAGGTCGACCCACGTGGCGGACAGTGAAAAACGGTAGTGAATGCTATGTGAAGGCGGTGTCAGAGAGAATCAAGGGTGGAATCTCAGTTGGAGATCCGGCGGTAGCCGTGAGTAGGTCGAACCGAAAGGTCACGGTGGAGTTGGCTTCCGGGACTCGTGTTGACGCCGACCAGGTGATCTTCGCTACCCATGCCGACGTGACACTCCGACTCCTAGGCACAGACGCCACCGAAGAAGAGAGGAGAGTCCTGGAGTCGTTCACATACTCTGACAACGAAGCGGTCTTCCATTCGGATCCTCGACTGATGCCACGAACCCGACGGGTGTGGTCGTCCTGGAACGTGATGAGAGACAAGGACGCTCCGAACAGCCCGGTGTGTATCACCTATTGGATGAATCGACTCCAACCCTGGGTGAAAGACCCAGCATTCGTGACCCTGAATCCTCTTGTCCCCCCAGACGAAGTCCACGTGACACGCCAATATCGACATCCGGTCTTCGGAGCACAGTCGGTCGCTGCCCAGAGGCAACTCGCCTCTATTCAAGGAGCGAATCAGGCATGGTTCGGAGGTGCTTGGGCCGGGTACGGCTTCCACGAAGACGGCGCTGAAGCCGGGCTTCGGCTCGGTGCGGCGGCAGGCGGTGACGTCCCCTGGCTTGCTTCGGTTGATTCGACTCGACCGACAGCCCAGATCGTGGAGAGCCGGGAATGAATTCGGCGATCTATGTGGGAAAGGTCCGTCATCGCAGAGTCAAGCCGATCGAGCACTTGTTGCAGTACCGCATCTACGAGATTCTCATTGACATAGATGAACTCGAAGAGATCGCCTCGAAAACCCGAGGTTTCGGGACAAGGAGAAGGAG
>CAYTVW010000034.1:621-10994 GCA_964441865.1 uncultured Acidimicrobiaceae bacterium | reverse complement strand
CCGGGTCAGGTGGCGGCGTTCGTGCCTCACCGTAAGACCGACAAACGCCCCCCTTGCCAGAGGGTCCGGGTGAGGGGTCCGTTCACCCGTGAGATAGGGCAGGAAGAACAGACCATCACACCCTGGATCGACACTCTCAGCCTCATCTACCAAGTCACTGAACTCCACACCTGGAGCCAGAGCGTCTCTGTACCATCTAAGGCTCCCCGCTGCCGACAGCATCACTCCCATCATGTGCCAACGACCCGGAACAGCGTGACAGAAGGCATGGACGCGGCCATTGGGCTCAATGACCGGTCCATCCGTAGCCTGGAACACCACACCAGAGGTCCCCAGAGACAGGGCCATGACTCCTGGTTCTATCGCCCCAACGCCAACCGCGTTCGCCGACTGATCGCCTCCTCCCGCCACTACCGGGATCCCCGTTTTCAGACCGGTCTTCTCGGCGGCTTCGGATGTCACTGTTCCCACAATTTCGGGCCCTTCAAAGGTGGATGGCATCCACTGGGAGTCGATATTGAGAGCATCGAGGACCTCGATCGACCAAGTGCGCTGAGCGAGATCAAAGAGGATCGTCCCTGAGCCATCAGCGACGTCTGTGGCGAACACCCCCGTCAGCTTTAGTCGAACATAATCCTTGGGGAGCATCACGTGCCTGACCCGTCGCCAGTTCTCGGGCTCATGGTCTCGCACCCACACCAGTTTGGGTGCGGTGAATCCAGTTAAGGCGTCATTCCCGGTTATTCGAATCAGCCGGTCACCCAAGACCTCCCGCATGTAGTCGCATTCGACCTGAGTCCGTTGGTCGTTCCACAACAAGGCGGGCCGAACAACCTCGCCGTCTCCGTCGAGAAGAACAGAACCATGCATCTGTCCTGTGATCCCCACCGCCGATACGTCTCCGCCTCGGACTCCCGTCTTCTCTAGAACCGTTCGGACTGCCTCGATAGTCCCGTTCCACCAACAATCTGGGTGTTGCTCCGACCAGAGCGGTTTCGGCGTGTCATAGGGGTATTCGGCGACTCCCTCACCTACGACTTTCCCCCAGTCGTCGACCAGAACCGCTTTGGTGGCGGTAGTGGAGGTATCGATTCCCAGAAGGTGACCCATTATTCCTCCCCCCTCAACCTCTCCCAGACCTTCGACATCTCATCACACGGCCAGAGTGACCAGGTTTCTCTGTGGATTGTCGACGCACCCGGCGCCAATTCGACAAGAGGCCCAACACTTTCCAGTTCACAAGAAGCGTCATCACAGAACACCTGCCCCACTGCGCCAAAGTCTGGATAGTCAAGACCGGTGGCATCGTTGATATGTTTCATGAACAACCAGCCTTGGTTCAAATACCCGATCCGACCGGGTCGGGGACCGGCGCCCAGCTTCAACCTTGGCCCCGCCTCGGCACGGATTTGGACTCCACCATCGACCCAAGTCAGCCGGGGATCTTCGAAGCTCGTGTAGGGCCAAGTAACCAGGTATCTATCAGCTCGAAATACGCCTTCTCTCCCTCCTAACGTCAAGAGAGCCGTCCCACCCAAGGGAAACTGGGTAATCGCCCATGCGGCGATCTGGACACCATGAAGGTTGTGGTTGGTGATCGAATGCGTCACCTCCACACCGATCGGAGCTTCGGCAAGCACAATCTCTTTGGCGAGACCTGCTCGGTCCACCGGTCCCTTGACCCGACAAGAACAGTCACCGATCTCGACTTCACAAGGGTCGTCGTCAGCGGCATAGGTCACTGCCGGTATCTCGGGAGCCGCCCACAACCGGTGACCACCCCGCAGGTGATAGGTGCCCGAGTCAGGGTGTTCGATCACGACCCCTTCGAGACGAACAAACATCTCGTTCCCTCCCACCCGGCGAAAACCGGTGACGCGGGGACCGAAACCAGTAGCGACTTTGAGCCTGTAGACGCCGATCGGAACCTCGACTTCGGCTGAATCCTCCATTACTTGGATCCCACGCCCCAAATCACTTGGTTCACCGCGTTCTCCGCCTTTTCCTGTCTCCCAGAGACCGGCTTCGGATCTACATCCCCGGATTCCACCTTGGCCGATAGTGACGAGAGAGTCTCGGATCCGGTCATGATTGCTTGTCCAAGGGATCCGTCCCAACCAGAGTATCTCTGCTCACGGACCGAAGTCAGAGTCCTCTTTTCAATCATCTCTGCTGCGACCAGGAGAGATCTGGCAAGGGTGTCAATCCCCCCGATGTGACCGTAGAAGAGGTCGTCGCGGGCCATGGATTGGCGACGGAGCTTAGAGTCGAAGTTGAATCCACCGGTGGTAAACCCTCCTCCTCGAAGAATCTCATGCATCGCGAGTGAGAGTTCATCCACCGAATTGGGGAACTGATCGGTGTCCCATCCGTTCTGATAGTCACCTCGGTTGGCGTCGACGGAACCGAAGATCCCGGCGTCAATCGAGTAGGCCACCTCGTGATGAAATGTGTGTCCAGCCAGTGTGGCGTGGTTGACCTCAATATTCACCTTGTACTCGTCAGCCAACCCGTACCGCTCCAGGAACCCATGCACTGATTGGCAGTCATAGTCGTATTGGTGTTTGGTCGGTTCTTGAGGCTTGGGCTCGATTAGGAGCGTCCCCTTGAAGCCTATGTCGTGCTTGTGCTGGGCTACGAGAGTGAGGAAACGAGCGAGTTGCTCGCTCTCCCTTTTCAGATCGGTGTTGAGAAGCGTTTCGTAACCTTCCCTACCGCCCCACAGAACGTAATTCTCGCCGCCCAAGCGGTTGGTCGCCTCCAGTATCTGTTTCACCTGGGCAGCCGCGTATGTGAATACTTCGGGATCCGGGTTGGTGGCGGCTCCGGCTGCGTAGCGGGGATGACTGAAGAGGTTGGCGGTCCCCCACAAGAGCCTCATCCCGGTCTCGGTCATTCGCTCCTCGGTGAGATCGATCATCTCTTCTAGGTTTGCGGCCGACTCGGCAAACGTTTCGCCTTCGGGTGCGATGTCTCGATCGTGGAAGCAGAAGAACGGGACACCAAGTTTGTTGAAAAACTCGAATGCGGCATCCAGTTTCTGACGCGCCGCCGCCATCTTGTCTTTCGCGTTGTCCGTCCAGGGCCGATCGAAAGTCCCAGCACCAAACACGTCAGAACCGGGCCAGTTGAACGAATGCCACATGCAGACCGCAATCCGAAGATGGTCTTCCATCCTCTTCCCCAGTACAACGCGATCGGGTTGATAGACCTTGTAGACCAACGGATCATCTGAATCGATCCCACCAAACCGTATTGGCTCCGGAACACTGTCGAAAAACTCCGACATTCCAATCCTCCTTGCCGAGGCCGCGTCCCCGCGGCGATTGTTCACTTGATTTCTGCTCGTCCTTCGAAAACTCGCCTTTCCCCTGTGGCCTTGGATTTCACCGAGAAAGATCCAGCCAAGATGAGCTGGTCGGACGCCGAACCCACAAACACCTCAATCATCCCCGGCTCGACGACATGCTCGAGTCTCCGATCATGGAATCCGAGGTGCCCGGCCGGTATCTCGAACACAACCGTCTTGGTTTCTCCCGGAGCGAGACGAACCCGCAAGAACGCCTTCAATTCTTTGAGTGGCCTCGTCACCGATGCGACCGGGTCTCTCAGGTAGAGCTGGACGACTTCGTCGCCGGTCCGAGACCCGCGGTTCGAGACTTCGCAGGTGATCTCCGCAACCTCATCTGGGCCGACTTCCTTCTGGGCAACGGCGGGATTGGAAATCACGATTTGGCTGTACCCGATTCCGTGCCCAAAGGCGTAGAGAGGGGTTGTTTCCCCATCGACGTAATCGCCTTTCCAGTGGGATCGTCCTCCCGAAGCCTTATGCCCGTAGAAAACGGGGATTTGGCCCACTGACCGCGGGAAGCTGATCGGTAGTTTTCCGCCCGGATTCGCCTTACCTACTAAAGCGTCCGCAACAGCTTCGGCTCCCTGCTGACCAGGGAGCCAGGCCATCAATACCGCCGAAGCATTCCGATGGATGAATTCGCTTCCACAGGGTCTTCCTGCCACAAGCACGAGGATCAAAGGTTTCCCAACAGCCAAGACGGATCTAACTAGATCTTCCTGAACGCCCGGGAGGCCCAAGGTGGACCGATCTCTCCCCTCACCAGTGGTGCAGCCATCGGTCAAACCGGCTTTGTCGCCCATGACCATCACTACCAAGTCCGAATCAGCCGCCAGCCAAACAGCTTCTTCGAACCCCTCAGTCGAATCGCTATCGATATCGCATCCCGGGGCGAAGCGAACCCGATCTCCCAACTGAGCCTCCAAAGCGGCTTTGATCGTCACCGCGTCAAGATCCGTCGACTGAAGGTCCCTGTGATCCGGGACAGGAATCCCGAATACGTTCTCGCTGTCGCGAATCTCCCGGAGCGACTCGATATGAGACGCATACGAATAATCGCCCAAGAGATTCCGAACCGTGTCGGCGTTAGGACCGATTAGGGCGATCTTCTCATCGCCCTTGAGAGGAAGTACCCCGTCATTCGCCAACAACACCAAGCTTTTACGAGCAAGATCGCTAGCGAGACGTATCTGAGATCCTCTTCCGATGGTCGACACCACTTCACCGATCTCCACAAACGGGTTTTCGAAGATCCCCAAATCGAACTTCGTCAGGAGCACCCGCAATACGGCCTCGTCAATTCGTTGGGTGGTGACCATTCCCGATTCCACGGCCGAAAGGAGAGGTTCCCCATAACAATCCGTCCCGGGAAGCTCGACGTCAATACCCGAATTGATCCCGATTGCAGTGGCCTCGACGTCGTCCGCCGCCAAATGGTGGTACTCGAAAAGCTGCCGGACCGAGAAGTAGTCGGAGACAACAAGACCACTGAAACCCCAATGCTCTCGCAACACGCCCACCAACAGTTCGCGGTTTGCCCCACAGGGAACCCCATCCAGTTCGTGATACCCGTTCATCACGGAACGAAGACCGGCTTCTTTCACAGCCGCCTCGAAGGGGTAGAGGTAGACGTCTCTCAACTCCCGACCTCCGATGTGTGCGGGAGCCCAGTTCAATCCCCCCTCTGACGCGCCATAGCCAACGAAATGTTTGGCGGTAGCGATCACACCCTCGCTGATTTCCGGGCCCTGGAGACCTCGAACGAACGCGACTCCCATTCTTGCCGCCAGGTATGGGTCCTCACCGAAAGTCTCTTCCAAACGACCCCACCTTGGATCCCGGCAAACATCAAGAACCGGAGACAAGCCTTGGTGAGCACCCATGGCCCGCATCTCGGTTCTGATCGAATCCGACATGGCCTCTACCAACTGTGGATCCCATGTCGCCGCCAGGTTGATGGCCTGTGGAAACACGACGGAATCACGAGCCGTCAACCCCGAGCAAATCTCCTCGTGGACGATTGCTGGAATCCCCAGTCGAGTGTTTTCGACCAGGAAACGTTGAATCTCGTTGGCGGCGATCGCAGCGTCAACTGCACCACGTCCGGAAGCTCCAGAGATCCTCGTAACCTGGCCCAGCCCATGCTTCAAAGACTCCTGAGCACTCGGAGCGACTTCCGACCCACTCAGAATCTTGTGACTCCAAGCACTCCCCAGCTGGGCGATCTTCTCTTCGAGGCTCATCTGGCCCAGAAGGATTTCAGCTCTCTCAGGCGAGGATAGGCCGGGATCCATATACCTTCGATCAACACTCATTTCGGACACCTGGTCCCCTTCGTGCAATAACTGGTGAACGGAAGAAACAAATCATCCTTTGACAGCTCCTGAAGCAAGTCCTTTGACGATCTGTCGCTCGGCCACCAGATAGCAGCCCAGAGCGGGGATCATCGACAAGGTTGTGAACGCCAGCACCCGCGCGGTGTCGGTGGCGTATTGGGTTGAGAAATTGGTTACTCCGATGGGGAGCGTCCAGCTCGAGGACTCCGACATCGTCACCACCAGTGGGAGCAAGAACGCGTTCCAGCTGGTTACTAACGAGAGGACCGCGATTGTGCTCATCACTGGCCGAGATAGGGGCAGAAGAACCGACCAGTAGAAGCGGAGAGGCCCGCAACCATCTATAGCTGCGGCATCTTCTAGTACATCGGGGACACTCCTGAAGAACGGCCTCAGAATCACGATTGACAAAGGCAACGCGAAAGCCACCTGCGGAAGGATCACGCCGAGCGGATGAGGAACCAGACCGAGCTGTCTGAGGGCAATGAACAACGGAAGAATCGCCACCGCCACCGGGAAAAGGAGTCCCAGGGTGAAAAGAGTGTATATCCCTTCTCTCCCTTTGAACTCGAACCTCGCCAGTACAAACGCTGCGAGCGATGCCACTGGCAAAACCATCCCTACCGTGAGGACTGCTATCTGGAGGCTGTTGAACATCTGCCGCCAGAAAGAATCAGAACGGAGAATCTCGGTGTAGTTGGAGAATATCCAAGGGTCGGGAAGACTGACCGGATCAGCCGAGAGCTGCCCCATACTCCGGAAACCACCGAGAACGGCGAAGAGGAGCGGAATCGCAATTACCGCCATCACCAACAACGCCACCAGATACAGAGCCAAGTGGGTTAGCCGTCGTCGCAGGCGGTAGTTGGGGGTCTTGACCGGCAACGAAACTGGTTCTGCGATCATCGGGTCACCCTCCCACGTTGGTTATGGCGCCTTCGATGTCTCGACGCAGAACGAATCGCTGATAGGCAAGAGCCAGTATCAGCGACAAGAGGAAAACGATCACCGAAACCGCACTCGCGTAACCGAAATATTCTCGCCGGTACCCCCAATCCATCATGTAGGTCGCCATTGTGTTCGAAGCGTTGATGGGCCCTCCGTTGGTCATCACCCAGATCAGATCGAAGAGCTGAAGGGATCCGATGATCGAAAGGAAGATGGAAACCCGAGCCGTAGGGCCCAACAACGGCAATGTGATTCGGCGGAATGTCTGACGCCAGTTAGCTCCATCGACCGCGGCAGCCTCCTCCAATTCCGAAGGAATCTGCTGGAGGCCAGCAAGCATCAGAATCATGTGAAGCCCGAAGTACTTCCAAGTGATAACGAAAAACGCTGAATAGAGAACGATCTTTGGATCAGCAAGCCAGAGCTGCTCGAGTCCTTCGGCTCCGGCCTCCTCAAGGACCGCGTTCACCATCCCGTCCGGTCGCAAAAGCTGCTTCCAGACCACGGCAGTCACGACCTCGGATAACACATATGGGGCGAAAAACATCATCCGCATGAACGTCCGCCCTCTCAGGTTCTGATCCAGAAGGACAGCCAGAAACAGGGCAAATGGGAGTTGGACGAGGAGCGAGAGAACCAGGATGATGGTGTTGTGCTTCAACGCTCCCACGAAAACGGGATCTGCGAAGGCTTTCTGAAAGTTTCCGAATCCAACCCAGTCGCTCAATTCGCCGTAACCGTTCCAGTTATAGAACGAGTATCTGACACCCTGGGTTATCGGATAAATGACAAAGACCAGATAGAGGATGAGAGCGGGAGCCAAGAACGCCAGCACGATCGGCCAGTTTTTCCTGCCAGCTACCCGACCGGACCGTCCGTCTCGCTGAGCTCGCGTCCTCACCACGCATCACCTCCTTTCTCACAGGGGTCTTGGCGGGCTGTCTGGAGACAGCCCGCCAAACCATTTCACCTATGCGTCATCCGGCAGAAGCCGCGAATGCGGCCGCCACGGAATCACACAGTTCTTCAGGAGTCATCGTCCCGGCGAGGAGCGCCTGAACCCCATCGTTAATCGCCGCGCCGACTTGAGGTGCGAAGGCCTGATCCAGATAGAGCTGAACGAACTTCGCCTTGGCGCGAGAATCGAGGACCGAAACCAGATCGGGATCGGTAATCGAATCTACCGCCGAGATCGTCACCGTCAGAGCGGTCCCGGTCTCACCTAGTCGACGTGCCACCTCATCACTTGAGATGTAGCGGAGGAAGTCAACAGCTTCCGGCGGGGCATCTTTGCCAACCGCGAAACCGTTTCCACCGCCGTAAACGTCGTACGCGTCACCCAATCCGCCTTCCACAGCCGGGAAAGCGAACCAGCCAAGGTCCGAACCGAGCCCTTCACCGTCCGGCGAGTTGGCTCGCTGGGTACCAGGAGCCCACTGTCCCATCAGGTGCATCGCGGCTTCCCGGTTGGCGATCACAGAGGCCTCGCCACCAGCGCCGTCCCATGGAGCGGCCAAGAAGCCGGGCTGGAACGGTTCCATTTCGGCAAGTCTCTGCAACTCTTCTGCAGCTTTGATGAATGGCTCGGAATCGAACGATCCATCTATAGCGGCCTGGGCAAGAGCGTCGCCGCCACCAATTCGGAGCGACAACATCGCCCACCAGAACATGGCTGGCCACTTGTCGCCTCCGGCGACCGCGATCGGGGTGATCCCCGCGTCCTTTAGTTTCTGAACGTCCTCCAGCAGTTCTTCCCAAGTCACCGGAGGAGCTTCGATCCCGGCTTGGGCAAACAAGGCCTTGTTGTACCACATGCCGACGGCGCCCAGATCAAACGGGATACCGTACTGTTTCCCATCGACTTGATACATGCCAACAGCTGCTGGGTTTAGTCCGTCGATCCAATCGGCACAAAGTGCAGTGATGTCCTGGACCAATCCTTCATCAACCTGGACCTTGAGGCCACCACCACCCCAGGACTGGAAAATGTCCGGGGGGTTTCCGGCTTGCAGGTTCGTCTGGAGAGCCGCCTTGAAGGCTTCGTTCTCCTGAACAGTGATGTTGATCCGAACATTCGGATGCTCGGCCATGTAGGCGTCCGCGGCATCCTGCCAGATACTCAATCCGGGGTCGCTGTTCTGAATGTGCCACCAATCGATCACGACCTCCTCAGCAGCGGTGGTCGTCGTCGAATCCGACGTCGCCTCCGTTGTAGTAGTGGTCGTTTCGTCACTAGTACCGCAAGCTCCGGCCAGCATTGCAATGACCGTCAGTAGCGGTACCAGTCTTCCTATTCTCGTTCTCACTCTCTCTTCTCCTTCTGTCGCCGATTCTCTGTGTTGCATTGATTCGTCTCTCCGAACAATCTGAGGATCACCTCCTGGAATTTCGATCAAGAGTCAGGAGGCCGGCATGATTGCCGGACCACCAGCTTCGTGGGAAGGGTGAGGTAGACCGACTCGTCTGTCGGCCTGGAAATGAGTTCGATCAACAGCTTGGCCGCCTCGAAGCCCATCTCTTGGATCGACTGATCCACCGTCGTGAGAGGGGGATCAGCCATAACCGATTCGGGGATGTTGTCGAACCCAACGATGGAAAGCTCGGCCGGTATGGAGATCCCCATCGAACGGGCAACACTCATGGTCTCCAATGCCGATTCGTCATTAGCAGCAAAGATCGCCGTGGGACGAGGATCCATGCTCAGCAGCTCGGTCGCCGGTGCCGTCGAAGTCGCTCGCGTGAAACCTCCGACCCTCACGAGTTTCGGATCGAAGCCAATTCCCGCATTCCTTAGTGCATCTCTGAACCCCAGTTCGCGGAGTCGAGCTGATTCGAGATCTGGACGGCCAGCCAAGAACCCTATCCGAGTATGGCCTAGTCCAATCAAGTATTCGGCGGCTCCTCGAGCTCCTTCCCGGTTTTCGGAGACAATCGTCGGGAGCCTTGATGCCCCATGGTGGGGGTCTACAGCGACCACAGGTACATCGGTCGCGACGTCAACAACAGTAGGAGTCACAAGGATGGTTCCGTCAGTCAGCGTTCCGCTCAGCCGGGATAGATACTGTCTCTCCCAACCAGCATCGTTCTGGTCATGGCCGCTCCCCGAGTAAACCACCAGCTCATAGCCAGTACCTCGGATTGCCCGAGCAGCTCCCTTCAACAATTCGGCCGAGAACGGTTCCAGGTCGGCGACCACGATCCCCAGAACGTTCGTCTGGCTGCTGCGCAGGCTTCTCGCGATCAGGCTTGACTCGTATCCGATCTTTTCGATGACCTCGCGCACCTTGGTTGCTGTGGCTGGCGCAACTCCGTATTTCCCGTTGACTACTCGCGACACCGTCGCGATGGAGACTCCCGCTTGAGCGGCAACATCTTCAATTGTGACTCGAGTGTGCTTTGGGATCATGAGTTTTCGGAAACGTTCTCGATAACGTTTACAAGATAGACACACAAGAAGGGACTTTGTAGCGTATGCCGCGATTTTTTTCGCAGGTTTTCGCGCTTATCAAGCCGATTCGAGCGGATCTGGCCCTTTCAGGCTCTAGTCACTCTGCGTATTGTTGAAGAATGGGCAATCATCGGATCCGCCCAGCCAGACGGATCATCGTCCAAGAAACCGGCGGCAAATCCACCTCGATCCCCTGATCCCCACCCCGCCTGTTGAGAGTGCGAGGCATGACCCTGTTGGGATCGCTGTTGGAGTTCGTAGCCTCGGAATCCTCGTCAAATAGAGACTT
>CAYTVW010000034.1:0-611 GCA_964441865.1 uncultured Acidimicrobiaceae bacterium | reverse complement strand
ACCCCTGAACCCACCCAGATTCAGAGTGAACGATCCGCGCTCGGACGAACGGTTGACAACGAACACCGCCAGCGTCCGCCTTTCGGGATCGTGAGTGGCCAAAGCATCGATCATCGGGACTTCTCCGTAGAGCTTTGACTCCTTGACTGGTGATACAGGAGTTGCAGCCAGAACGCATCCGACAGCGTGTCTGGCTGTGAGCGAAAACGGGAAGAAAGTTGTCTGACGCCAAGCGTGGGAATCGGGTTCGCAATGTATCGGAGCTATCGCGTTCACCAACTGGGCAAGACAGGCAATCCGGACCCGATCGCAGTGGCGGAGAAGCGCCATCAGAAGCGATCCCACCACCACTCCGTCGACCACAGTGAATTCATCCTCACAGAGTCTCGGAGTGCTCCGCCATTCGGCGGAATGGTTCGCCTCCAGATACCGGCTGAGATACCAGACGTTCCACTCGTCGAAAGAAATCCCCAGCTTCTTGGTGGAGCGCTTGGCAGCGGCCGCCTGATCGGCGATGGAAATCATCTTCTCAATAGTCCGACTCAGGTCAACGGCAGAACTCAGAAAAGAGAACCTGTCGCCCTCGATCTCCTCGAAATAGGAGTGAGCCG
>CAYTVW010000033.1:0-11126 GCA_964441865.1 uncultured Acidimicrobiaceae bacterium | reverse complement strand
TCCCTTTGTCAACGATCGTGTAGATCGCCGAATACTCCATTTTCCGTTCCTCCTGTGAGCTCTGGCGCGTGTAGTTCTGACATGCCCTCATCCCGGCAATCGCAACCACCGGTATCCGGAAAGCAAAACCGTGATGCGGTTTAGAAAATCTGAATTTCCGGTCGAGGATCGAGATCGCCTTCTCCATCGCCCGTTCCTCGGCAAGCATTACGACTGCTTCCAGCCTCCTTTCGTGGAGCTCGAACCACCGCAACAACGCCTTGTCTGACATTCCCCTCGCCCGGAACACTGTCCCTCCGGCGATCCCCTGTCGTTTCGCGTGACGGAGAACTCCACTCCCGCGCGATCCGTAGACGACCACAGTCAGCACCGAGTAGTCCGTTGTGGAAGGATCATTTTCCTTCATACCGTGATCCCCTCCTTTCTCGTCTTCATCCTGTAGATCGCGCCGAGGATCTGTAGCGTGATTATTGGCATCATCGCCACCGTCGCGATCATCCCAAAACCGTCAGTCAACGCGTTTGCGCCCTCGGTCGCTTCAGCCGCTCCCGTAGTGAAAGCCAGAATAAAAGTCGCTGTCATAGGACCCGATGCCACACCTCCCGCGTCGAACGCCATTCCGACGAATATCTTGGGGGCAACGAAAGTCAACGCAATCGAGAACAAATACCCAGGGAGAAGGTAGTGCCACAGCTGGATCCCGGGTACCACGATCCGGAGCGCCGAGAGGGCAACTGCGAACCCGACCCCTACGGTCAAAGCTACAAGGACTGCCCGCTTCCTGACTGATCCAGTCGTAACACGCTCAATGTCGTCAGTTAGAACATGGACCGCGGGCTCGGCCAGAACAGTCATGAACCCCAAGACGAAAGCCAGCACGACAAGAAGGGTTCTCCCATCCTCCGAAGCCAAGGAATAGCCAATCTGACGGCCAACGTCCATAAATCCAGCGTGGACGCCAGTGACGAACAACGTCAGTCCAAGCCAGCCATAGACGACACCAGTCAACGACCTTCGGATCAGGCCCAACGGAGTCTCTTCGGTTCGACTCGCTAGAAAGACATATATCAGTGTGATAGGGAGCAGAGACAGAAAGATCTCCCCGGCCGCTCTGGGAAGGGTCTCCCGAAACGATCCCAGCAAACCGGTCTCGACGAGATCGCCTGAGCTCAACGCGACCGTTTCGATCTCACGAGATCCCATCAGAACGCCAATTAGGAGCACCGCGATAATCGGCCCTGTGGAGGTCACACCAACGAGACCAAAGCTGTCTTTTTCCGATGCTTTTCGGTCTTTCTTTCGTACCGATGCCCCAATAGACAAAGCAAGAATCACCGGGACCGTCAGGGCGCCCGTGGTAGATCCTGAGGCATCGAAAGCGATCGAGACGAACTCGGGCCTCACGAACAGCGCCAACACCAACACGAGCCCGTAAAGCACAGCCATAACCAGATACAGGGGGGTGTTATTCACTATCCGGAGCATCCCCGCTGAGAGAAGAATCCCCACCCCGATAGACACCACTAGCACCAGGAAAGACCGGGAAATCCCACCCGCAGAGACTTCTTCGACATGGCTCGCCAAGATGTGCAGATCTGGTTCAGCTACCGATACCAGGAACGCGAGGACAAGAGAGAACAAGGCGAGCTTCCAGACTCTCCCAGTCCGAGTGAGAAAAGAACCCATGAACTGACCGATGGGAGTGATACCGATATCTACTCCAACCAGAAAGAGCCCTAGACCCACCACAACAAATAACGCTCCATAGTTGAAGCGAACCATCTCGGTCTCACCAATCGGAGCGACGATCGAACTGGTCAGCCACACCACCAAGGTCACCGGAAGCACCGAAAGGAGTACCTCTTGAATCTTCTCGTTGAGAAGCGTCATCCCTTACCAGACCCTTCGTGACTTCCGAGATCTCGGGCTCTGAGTCACGATAGACAGAACCGCCCCGGCGAATGTGCCGAAACGGTGTTTTCCGGAACACCCCGCGCCGGCATCCGCTTCGGTAGTTGCGACGGTCAATCCGTATTCAGCGTGCCCCTCAAAAAGTGGATCATCCTCTCCCAAGCGAGGTCGGAGGCGTCGAGGTCGAACTCATCTCTTTCTTCCTCCATGAACCAGTGACCGACCCCTGGATACTCGTAACGCTCACAATCAGCACCGGCCAGACCGATCGTCGCCTCCATGAACGCCATCTCGTCATCCGACACTAACGGATCGTCAACGACGGAATGCAGCTGATAGGCGGCAGAAGCTCCACCAAAATCAATCGCTTGGGCCCCATAGAATGCCACGACTGCCGAGATCAGATCAGGGAACCGGACAGATGCCCAAAGCCCGAGAGAAGCCCCCATTGAGAATCCTACGACTCCGACTGGACCGCCCGGCGGAAAGCTCTTCTCGGCCAGCACCCGTGCGGAAGCAGCTGTCATCCCAGCTAACCGATCGGGACTCGCTTCCATCAGCACGGCTGAAGCTGCCTCGAAATCCTTTGGCGAGACACCTCCGAGCAAGTCCGGGACAAGGACCGTGTATCCATGGTCTGAAAGGCGGTCAGCGATACGCTTCACCGATTGCGTCAATCCCCACCAGGAATGGAGGACGAGTAGACCGGGTCCAGGGCCGGACACTGGCGAGACGAAATAGGCCGAATCTTTCACAGGCTCACCCTACCCGATACTTGGCGAGTCAATTCACGCCCACAAGTTGTGGCACCATGTAGAGCATGAGTATGACTCCTAAGCCGCGCTTCGACCTAAGACAGTGGGTCCTTTTCGGGTATCACCTTTTCTTGGGGATCGCGGCCACCGCCCTCAGCTTGGTCCCGCTCTCGAAAACTAACCCATCAGACTTCGAACTCCTCAGAGGCCTGGCAGGGATCCTCGGAACCTTCTACCTCGTGTGGACCGGGATTTGCATGCTGATAACCAGGTATCTGGTCAGAGATATCCGAATTCGCAACCTCATCGCAATGTGGGGACCTCCCGTTCCGTTCTTCATCGGTTTTCTGATTTGGGGCATCAGTAGCTGAGGTCTCGTCCAAACCTAGAAAAGGAAAGTGCCATCAGAATCTCTTCACATCGCATCGTCCTCGGTTCACTCTCCGCTCTGCTCGTAGTGGGAATCGTCCTCACCTGGAGTCTCGTGTTCAAGGCACCGGCCACCACAACGACTACTACGACAACCACGACCTCCACCACAACAACCACGACGACTAGTACAACAACCACGACGACAACGACAACAACCACGCTCCCCGCTCCCCCGGAGGATGGGAAGGTCTCTTCAGAGAGAAGGCTCGAAGAGTTGTTCACGGTCACTGACGACCAACTCCAACCCAAGAGTGTGGTTTCGGACGGATTCGGCCTCTTCTTCGCCCAGAACATGATGTATCAGCACACCATCTTGGTTTTCGATTCAACCGGCTCGAAACTTGCGACTATCTCGGACGAGGTGGATCTATCCGAATGGGGCCTAGAAGGCGGTTTGGTCAAAGGCTCCCCCGTTGAAGCAGCTTTTGCCCCCGACGGAGAACACGTCTACGTCTCCAATTACAAGATCTATGGATCCGGGTTCCGGACGGATGCCCACGACGACTGCAACCAGGGGAATTGGGAAGAAAGCTTCGTCTACCGGATTGACACCTCGAGCTATGAGATAGACGCGGTAATCCCGGTGGGAGCGGTCCCGAAATTCTTGGCGGTTAGTCCAGACGGCAGTCGATTAGTGGTCTCCAACTGGTGTGGTTTCGACGTTTCGATTGTCGACACCAAGACCAACCAAGAGGTCGCCCGAATCGATGTTGGGCGCCATCCGCGTGGGATCGCTATCGACTCCGCTTCGAGGACTGCGTACATAGCCGTCATGGGGAGTTCCAAGGTGGTAACGATCGACCTGGCCAACAACTCTCTCGGGGAAGTCCGTCTCGAAGCAGGAGGCACCCCGCGCCATCTGGTCCTCTCCCCCGACAACCGATACCTCTATGTCTCCAACAATCTTCTGAATACGGTCCGGAAACTCGACCTGACCACCGGAGAGACAATCGCCAAGGTCTCGACGGGGACCCAACCCAGGTCAATGGCGATTTCCGATGATGGGCTGAGCCTTTATGTGGTCAATTACGTCTCGGGGACTGTCACCAAGGTCACTACCGAAGACATGAAGGTGATCCAAACCATCAAGACCGGATACCACCCCGTTGGAGTCACCTATGACTATCTAAATCGTCAGGTATGGGTCGCCAACTACGTCGGTTCGATAGTGGTTTTCGAGGACCGATAACCCGGTTATTGGTGGAAGAAGTTGACTGTCGACTCCGTGTCGTCAGTTATCTCCAACTCGCCCGACCGATCGACGAACCCGGCTTTCGCCAGGGCCCGTTTCGGTTGCGGGTTCACTCCAGCTAGCACCACCTTGATCCCTTGCCCGTTCAGCTCAGTGACTATGGATTCGAGAGCGACCAACCCAGTGGCATCGACAGCAGGGACGTCTTCAAGATCCACTATGACGGTATGGATGTTCCGATCGATCGCGGCAAAAGAACCCAGCGCCTTCTCGGCGGCTCCAAAGAAGAGCGGCCCCGCGATGTCATAGAACAAGACTCCCGGAGGGAGACCCCCGGCCGGATGTCCTTCTGGACCGCCCACGATTCTGGCACCCGAGATTTCGACCATCCGCCTCATGAACAGCAGAGCAGCGAGGACCACTCCGATCCCCACCGCAATCACCATGTCATAAAGAACAGTGAGCCCGAAGCAGACAAGCATCACTGCCACATCGCCCCGCGGGGCAATCCGGGTGATTCGCATGAAGTGTCGGAATTCGCTCATGTTCCAGGCGACCGTGAGCAGCAGGGCCGCCATCGCGGCCATAGGTAGGTACCCCAACACCGGAGCCAGGGCGAGCATTGCGACAAGTATGAAAAGAGAATGGACCACCGCGGTGATCGGGGTCCGCCCTCCGGCCCGAATCCCAGCAGCGGTCCGAGCGATCGCACCGGTCGCAGCAAAACCCCCGAAGAAGGGAGCAACCAAGTTAGCTATCCCCAACCCCATCAATTCCGAATCGGAATCATGTCGACCTCCGGCCATTCCGTCAGCCACAACGGAACAGAGAAGAGTCTCAATTGCCCCGAGTAGCGCAATAGCGAATGCGGTCGGCATGAGGTCCTCAATCATCGCCAAACTGAAACCGGCCCCACCCCAAGGAAGCCTGGGTGTCGGCGGCACGGCTGGTATCCCCCCAAACTGCGAATTGACCGTGGCAACTTCGAACCCAAGTCTCCCGAGGACAACCCCGATTAGGGTCGCCACAACCAGACCTACGAGGGCTCCGGGCACCTTGGCGGAGATCTTTGGCATGAGGACCAACAACCCAATTGTGGCCAAACCGACTCCCAGATCCTGCCATTTCATATCGGGGAGATGCTCGCCTAGATAGAGAAGTCGCGTCCAAATCTTCTCTCCCTCCAACCGCCCAATTCCCACCAAGTCTCCGAGCTGCAGAACAGCGATGACTACCGCTATCCCTGTTGTGAAGCCGGTTGTCACGGGGTGGGGTACAAACTGAATGAGTTTCCCCAACCTGAGTGCTCCCATCAGGACAAGAATTATCCCGGCCAAAAACGTCGCTACCAAGAGCCCACTAAGGCCGTGTTTGGCGGTTACCGGGACCAGAAGGACCACAAACGCCGCGGTCGGTCCCGAGATCGAATGCATCGACCCGCCGGTGAGAGCAGCCACAATGCCAGCCACGATTGCGGTGAACAACCCAAATTCAGGGCTGACTCCGGCAGCTATTGCCAAAGCCATAGCGAGGGGCAGAGCTACGACACCGACGACTACGCCGGCAGTCGCATCGGCCTTAAAGTCTTCAAGGCTGTAACCTCGTCGAAGGATTGCCCGAGAGGCTGTGGCGATATGGAGACGCGAATCATCCTCGACATAGCGGCGTGACATTTCGCGAATGCTATCCGATTCGTGAACACCGAAATCCGCTTGGTCCCGAGCCCCATGGATCGGGTCCAGGCTGAACCTCCCGTCACCAAAGATGCCCCAAGAAAGGTGAACCAAACAAGTGAGGCGAGACGACGCAACTCCCCCTCTTTCTTCTTTACTCGACCTAGATTCCTTTCGCTATGACACTTTCGAGTCCCCGATAGGCGCTTTGGCAGTCGTCCTCGGAAACCAAGGGATTGCCCTCCTCGATATGGCCGACGATGGGGTGCACGAACGTTTCCGGGCACGTCTCTCCCAGAAGATTCGCCATGCAAGCTTTCCGCCCGACTGGGATTCGGCAGTTGTCTCGGTTCTGAGTGGTTCCCCACCCAGCCTTCTCAGATTCGATCTATCGAAACTCACCAATTTTCAGCGGTCCGTCCTAGGTGCTGTCTCCGAGATCCCTTGCGGTGAGACTCGGAGCTATGGACGGATAGCTGCAGCGATAGGACATCCCCGAGCCGCCCGGGCAGTCGGGACGGCCGTCGCCCGCAATCCGATTCCGGTTCTCATACCCTGCCACCGGGTTCTCCCGGCTACAGGCGAAATCGGGCGTTACTCGATGGGGGGTCCACTGATGAAGAAGGCTCTCCTGGATCACGAGAAAGTGGTCCGCTTCTCAACCCAAGAGCCGGAGACAGACCCAAACAGCCGTTCCTGACAAGAACGCCCATAGAAAGCTTCGAGTCTTCCAGGCCAGGACGGAAGTCACGCCCAAGCCGGACGCTTCTGCCAATCCAAAAGGGGCAGTATCCCCTGCCGTTAGGAGCGAGGCCACCAAGGCTCCCATAACAGCGGGACCTACGTTCCTCAAGGTCGCCTCCACGGTCTCGGAGAGAGGTTTCGCGCCGACAGCCGATATGAATGAGGCCCGCATGGAGTAGCTTCCCACTCCCAGCATGATCATGGCCGCCCAGACTCTCACCTGACCATCCTCTCCGCGCCCAGGCCAGCCGCTGCTCCCATCAACGCGCCAATCAGGAGGCCTCCCCGATTCGGAAGACTTGAGAGTCCCGCCGTGATTCCGGCGGCCACTAACGCTGCAACAACACCGGGCCGCCGATTGAGAGTCGGAATGAGAAGGCCAGTGAACATCAACGGGACCAGAAAACCGAGGTCTAGATCATTCGGTACGATCGGTCCGAGAGCCACTCCCGAGGCGACGGCTACCGTCCACAACACGAAAACAACCATCGCTCCGCCCATATAGCGTCTCCGAAAACCCGATTCTGTTTCTTCGGTATACGTCGAGGCCAAAGCGAACAGCTGATCCACCAGGAAATAGGGAGCGATCACACGGAACCACCTGGGTTGACAGCGGAATCGGGGCACTAGTGCCGCCGAATACATCAAGAATCGAGCATTTACGATCATGCCAGCTAACGCTGCAGCGAAAGCGCTGGATCCTTCTGCCAGGAGCGTGATCGCGGTTAGGTGAGATGCCCCCGCCAACACTATCGGAGCACCCGCCCATCCGGCCAGGTTGGGGATCCCTGGGTGGTCGGCCACAGCCACACCGATCAATATCCCGAAGGGGACAGCCGGAAGCATGAAAGGGACCATTGCTAACGCACCGCGACGAAAATCACCTGGCATGACGGAATACTGGCACACTCAAACCCCAACGATCGGGGTATTCGAATACCTACTGGAAGGAGATGAACACCGGCAAAGGATCCAGTTCAAGAACCTGACCCGGGAGTGCCATCGGTGTGTCTTCGTCGATGAAATTCTTCCAACCCCACTCCCAACCGGGATTCTCACCCGTCCGCACTATCACCCTGTAGGTCCCAAACTTCGTCGGTAATGGCCCCTGGCCATCCATCTGGATCACGACGGCGAGCTCGGAGGGGACCCTGATTTCGGATCTGTTGGTAATCATCCCGAGATTGAATTGATGCAAGAGGAATATCTTCTGAGGGAGCGCCTCGTCCCGAACCATCGCTGAGAGCCAATCCACTACCTGGTTTATCTCCTCGGCATCGACCGACCCTATCTGACGAAGATGAAGCTGGTCGGGTTCAAGTCGCCATTCGGGATCCAGCGCCAGCCCAACGTGGGGGTATTTCAGGAGTTCTTCGTAGATCTTCGCTTGTGTCAGGTAGTCCGTCCTGCCGGGCTGTAGATCAAGGATCACATGCATCCCCTGTTGTTGGGCTAGTTCCACCCAGGGACGGATCACGTCGATAGAAGTCTCCATCGAATAGTCGTTGTCGTTGGTCGGCTCGGCTGATGCGATTGTCGCGATGATTTCGAAAGCCGGGATCGCAGCAAGACCATCCTCGGTATAGGCATCAGCGTATTCGCGGGCCATTTCGGCAGCTTCTTCTGGCCCCTGTTCGCCCATCACTCCCAGAGCCCGGATCTGAGGATGCCCGTAGAGGGCTACGACTCTCCGATCGGCGAACACGAGTTGACCGCCACCGGGAACCTCGAGCCCACGCTTCGCGACCTCGATCTGCCAGTCAAAGTCTTCGTCCGGGTCAAACCCGATCGGGGTCACAACGTCCACCGTCGAAACCACTGAACGCGCCTCCGAATCCCAACCGCGCGGATCCAAAGACTCCGGAGCCACCATGGCGAACCCTGTCACTCTGGCAGCGGCCGCGACCACCGCTTTGACCGAAAGGCCCGCTTCTGGCGACACCAGTAGGAGCCTCCCCGATCCTTCAACGACATCAGGGATACCCGGAGCTACCAAGCTCACCTCAACTATCTCTGGATCGAATTTGTCGAAGTCTGGTATTTCCCTGCCAACGAGGGTTACTGATTCAGGCTTCACCTTGTCTAGAGCAGCCTTGGCATTCGAAGTATCCAACGGATCGAAAACGAGAAGAGACCCCTTGTGGTGGGTAGCAACAGCCAGAGCCGTCTCCAAAGCACCGACCATCGAGCCATCGACCAATGTCACGTGATCAACACAGTCCAGCCACTCCACAAGACCCTGGACGATTGAGGCTTCAGAAGCCAACTCGATGATCGGCTCTTGAGCAGGAGAGCACACCCGATCATCTACTGAGACGGCCTTCGTCGTGGGAACCGATTCGTCTACCGTCTCTTCATTGATATTGGAGTCTTCAGGCGGGACAGAATCCCCGCCCGGAGTGTCGAGAAGGAGCCCGGTTAACCCGAGCGCCACACCGATCACCACCGCTCGTGCGTAGCGCATCCCGACAGGGTAGAGCCTGACTCGCCTGTTTCAGCGCACCTCCCCGACATATCGAATGGGAAACCGGATCGAGACCCTAGAACGACACAGAAAGCTTTGGGCTGGCACAAGGCCAGCCCAAAGCATCTTCCTCGAATCGGTCATTCCACTGTGAGCGTGAACAGTTCTATCTGAAGCCCTGCCAGACTTACCACGAACGTTCCTTCTTGGCTAGCGCGGAATGAGAAGTCGGCTATCTCCTCTGGCCCCGTAGTCCCGGTTGCCTCATACCCTTCGATCTGGACTGTGTCCTCGACATCAGATTGGACGATTATCCGGACAACAGAACCCTTCTTAACTGTCGTTTCGCCCTCAACATCCCCGACCGCCCCGTCTGAAACGGACGCAAGGATTCTCGTTTCTTGTTGGGTTCGGATCACGAACCTAATAGCGAGATCACTGTGAAAGGCGGGAAGATCGATCTCACATGTTCCGTCTTGGCAGTCGACCGGGCCGGTCCAGACGTCGTCACCGAGCCATGGATCGTAGACAAAGACGGTTGGGTAGGTACCCAATCTGGGCATCTCGATAGTCACTCTTACGCCGACCCGATCGTCCGCATATGCACGCAGATCATTGATTTGGTGACCCGCCATAGTGGTATCAAGAATCCAGGCGGCTCCACCACCATCCCCAACGAGTCCCCAACCTCTGATTTGAGACTGGTTGGATGTGATTGTCACCGGGACAGGATCCCACGTAGCCATGTCCAAGAACGATGCAAACTCCGCCAGCCTCTTGAAGTCAGCCCTCATCTCAGGAGTCAGGGTCCCGTACGAGGAGTTCACTTCGCTCACCTCGAAGGGGATCATCGCTCCTCCGGAAGCCAGACCCGCCCAGGAGGCGTAGTGTGACATTTCGGGATAGTTGTGATCTCCAATCATGGCGTATTCAGAGATCCAGACTGGCTTTTCGACACGATCCCACATTTGCTTGGTCGTGTCCGCAATGTAGATCGCTCCCCCCAAGATATCCCCGTCCCAGAAGTCGAACAACGCGGAGGTCGCGACATCCAATAGTTGGTGACCTTCAGGCCAGTCGAGATCGGGAGGATCGGTTGGAACCGAAGTATCCCAACCACGCGCAGCCGAAACAGGATGCCGATAGGGATCAGTCTCCCTGAAGAATTCGACCACCTTTTCGAACCATGGGTCGAAGTTTTCATAGGCCGCCGTGCTGGTTGCGAACTCGACCAACTCCCAAACACCCAGCGACTTCATCGCGCTCCAGCGGGCGATCATGTAGCGATAAAGGTTCTTCTGCCATTCCCAAGCTTCCGGATCGGTAAAGAACTCCTCCACGTTGCGGAAATCTCGAGAGAAGCCGTTATGGCCAATGTATCGGCCGTCTCCCAGTTCATGGGCGTTGGTCCGGAGGAGACGCCGGCTCCAGATAGAGAGGACAATCATCAGATCGTTCTCGGCAGCCAGGCTCATAACACCGTCAATCTGGCTGAGTTGGGTCTTCTCATAACTGGTGTAGCTGCTCTGGAAGAACGAGTTCCCGTCGAATGGCGCCCAATGGACGATGTTCTGGTTATTCGCCCTCATCAAACCGAACTCTTCAGCGCCTCCTCCCACGTCGAGGAGGTGCCTCTGGGCGCTGTGGCCGATGCCGACGAAAGGTGTCCCATCGGCGTGAACGAGATAGCGACTGGAGAGAGCCGGATTGAAGTCGGATCCTTTGACGATCCAACCGTGCGAAGCGGAATCTGTCGCAGTGATGTTGTCCTGCCACATGGGGGATTCCCCCCGATGGTCAGTGACGGTGATCCTGTATCCCCATTCGCCCGGTTCGGTGGGGGCGAACCTGATCTGCCACGAGTTTGTGCGCGGGTCCCAATACCCGGGCATCAACATGGTCTCTCTGCTCGGGCCCATGAATTCCGCGTCAAGACGCACCTCGCGTGCATCAAA
>CAYTVW010000032.1:0-11406 GCA_964441865.1 uncultured Acidimicrobiaceae bacterium | reverse complement strand
GTACTTTCCCCCCGCCAGAGGCGGGGGGACCGACGAAGAGGTACTTTCCCCCCAGTGCCTTTCCCCCCTACCCCCGGCTAGAAAGCCCCCCTACCCCTGCGGGTTCGCGAAGCGAACCCTTGCGGTACTTTCCCCCCGCCAGAGGCGGGGGGACCGACGAAGAGGTACTTTCCCCCCAGCGGAGCTGGGGGGACCGAGGGGGGACCGAGGGGGGACCGAGGCTCCTAACCCAGATGCTTGGGAGACAAGACTCCCATGGAGTCTCCAATCAATGGAATCAGGTTGGCAACGAACCCGCCAGAAATGGTGGACATCGAGAGCGAGCCTCCTTCCTGGCCACAGGTCAACCATGAATGGACTCCCATCTGAGTTCCATTGACACCTGTGATGGCAGCGCCACCACCCGAAAGCCATGGCATCGGAATCCCCGTTCCTAAGCCTCCAGAACCAAGGACAGAGGGACTCCCCGCTGAACAATCTCCACTCCATTGGAGAAGAACGGTGCTACCTGACTTGAAAGCGTTGGTGTATCCGAACTCGACGATGTCGACGGGTCCCGCGGGGATAGAGGTGAGAGCTGCGCCCGCGGTTCCGTCAGTCTTGAGAATCCATAGCTGGTGGTAGTAGTCGTGTGGAGCGACGGCTGGACCTCCCGTGCATGAAGCCAAGAAGGTCCCCGAATCCCACCACTTCAATGGTTCGCATGACCTATCTGGAGGGACCCAGGTCTCTCTGATCAAAGTCCCGTTGTTTTCGATATAGGCGATTCCACCGTGATGTTGCACAAGGAGTTTGGTGCCGTCTTCGCTGTAGAGCCAAGCGAGGCTATCCCGCCCGGAAACAGTCTGTGTATACACAGTTGCCAGAAGTGTGCCGGCGGTGTTTCTACGTTCCAGCCATTCGTTTGTGCCGTCGTTCCGATAGATGACCACGTTGAGGCCAGTCGGTCGGGTGAACTCGACCCGGATGTGGTTCTGTTCGGGGAATCCGGCAGAAATAAGAACCCGCTCTGAACGAGTCTTGGTGTCTAAGAGCGTCCAGACCGTGTCGTGAGTCGAGGGGTCGGTCGAAACGAGAATCACCGCTGAGCCATTAGGTCGAGCGTCCTCAATCTCCCAAGGACGGTCGTCGGTGGTCCAGTTGGCGACTTCATACCGAACCCCGTCAGGTGACACCAAATAGAGGACTACCGGAGCGGGGGACCATGTCGTGGTGTCTAGTGCATCGTAAATGGCAACATGCCACCCTGCACCGACATCCCCCCACGGGGTCAATGAGCCGCTAGCGGCGGAAGGGAGTCTGGGATGGACAGTGACGGGGATGGTGGTTGTCGGTGCCGCGGTAGTCGGCGCTGTTGTGGTCGTCGACTCGGCGACAGTCGTGTCTGTTGTAGCGGTTGTATCTGTAGGCGCAGTAGTGGTCCCTGAGCCGTCTGTGGTGGTTGTGGTGTCGAGGACCGTGGTTGAAGTGGTGGTATCCCCGCTCCCTCCACAGGCAGACAGGACAAGCATCAGGACGCTGAAAGTTGCGATACGTTTCATGTTGTCACCTCGGGGATAGTCTGGCAGAGAGTCGGACCGTTGTGTGCCGTTTCCGACACGAAACTCGCCGCAATATGGAGACCTGATATCCCTGTCTCAAGAGGAATCCCGAGATCAACAGATGCGAGGGAGCTGCTCCCCGACTTGGGTGTCAACCACTCTGGAAGATCCGATCGCGGTCTTCGCCACCACCATGCCGGGATGCTCGGATACTGCCTCCCCAATCACCACTGCGTTTTCGCCCAACTCGAAGCCTCGGAGGACAGAGACGGCCTTCTCCGCGTCGGACGATGCCACCAACGCCACGAACTTCCCCTCGTTGGCCACTTGAAAGGGGTCCATCCCCAACATTTCACAGGCCGAGTCTACGGCTCGCCGGATTGGGACGGCTTTCTCGTCGATCAATATCCCGACTCTGGATGACTGAGCCAGTTCGTTGAGCGTGGCGGCCAAACCCCCGCGGGTGGGATCCCGAAGTGCCCGAACCTCAATGCGTTCTGCGAGAAGTGTCTCGATCAGATGGTTAAGAGGCGCTGTGTCGGAGAGGATCGGGGCTTCAAAACCGAGACCTTCGCGGACGCTCATGATTGCCATTCCGTGATCGCCGACGGTCCCGGACAAGATCGCCTTGTCTCCTGGCCTGATTCGGTCGGGGCCGATCTCTATCCCCTCTGGGATCACTCCTATCCCGGTGGTGGTGATGAACACACCGTCCCCATGGCCCTTATCTACGACTTTGGTGTCACCGGTGACAATCGCAACGCCTGCCCGCTCAGCGGCTCTTGCCATCGATTCGACGATCACGCCAAGTTCGCGAATCGGGAGGCCTTCCTCCAAAATGAATGAGACCGCCATGAATTTCGGGACTGCTCCTGACATTGAGACGTCATTCACGGTTCCGTAGACCGCGAGTTCACCGATGTTTCCACCGGGGAAGAAGCGGGGTTGTACAACAAAAGAGTCTGTGCTCAGAGCTAGGCGTCCCGAAGCCTCAACAACCGCTGAGTCTCCAAGCTGGCTCAACGCCTGGTTATTGAACGCGGGGAGGAACAGGTGCTCGACCAATTCTGCGGAAAGCTTCCCGCCACCTCCATGGCCCAGAACCACATGTGGGCTGTCTCTAAGCGGTATGGGGCAGGTCCATTGTTCGAAGTCGTAGTCGCTCATCCTTTTGCGGTCTCCGAATCTAGGAATCGCCCATAGTTGTAGTACGCCGCGCAGGCTCCTTCAGAAGAGACCATCGTGGCTCCGAGGGGATTTCGCGGCGTACATTCTTTGCCGAACGCTAAGCACTCATTCGGCTTTATCAAGCCTTGGAGCACTTCTCCGCTCCGGCACACGCTCGATTCGATGGTCTTGATCTGGGTGACATCGAAGCGATAGGAGGCGTCGAAATCCCGGTAGTCCTCTGCTAACTCCCATCCCGAGTTGGGGATGGTTCCGATCCCACGCCAGTTCCGATCGCTTACCACGAAGACCTCCTTGAGGAGCTTCTGGGCCTCGAGGTTCCCTTCCCTTGTGACTGCTCTTGGATAGGCGTTTTCCACTTCTCCTCGGCCCGATTCGAGCTGCAAAACCGCCTTCCTTATTCCTTCCAGGACATCGAGAGGCTCGAACCCGGTCACCACAATGGGGATATGGAACCTCGCTGCCAACGGGAGATACTCGCTGTAACCCATCACGGAGCAGACGTGTCCCGCGGCCAGAAACGCTTGGACTCTGGTTGTGGGAGAAGAACAGATGGCTTCTATGGCAGGGGGAACCAGGACATGTGAGACGATCATCGAGAAGTTGGCTATGCCCTGTTGTTTTGCCAAGAAAACCGCCATTGCGTTTGCGGGTGCGGTGGTCTCGAATCCGATGGCAAAGAAGACGACTTCTCGGTTCGGATTCTTGCGGGCGAGATCAACCGCATCCAGCGGCGAGTAGACGATTCGGACGTCTCCCCCCTCGCTCTTGACTCGGAATAGGTCTTTGGCGGATCCGGGGACTCGGAGCATGTCGCCGAAGGAACAGAAGATCACCTCGGGTCGGGAGGCGATCGAAAGGGCGCGGTCGATGGTATCGAGGGGCGTGACACAGACCGGGCATCCAGGCCCGTGTACGAGTTCAACCTCTGGCGGGAGAAGCCTGTCAATTCCGTTCCGGATGATCGAATGGGTTTGTCCACCGCAGACTTCCATCATCACCCAGGGACGGGTGACAGTCCCGGTTATCTCGTCAAGGAGCCTCCGGGCAAGAATCGGGTCTCTGAATTCCTCAAGATACTTCATCAGGCTCCCTGGTCTCGGTTCTCGCTTGCCGAGCTGGTGTTGGGGTCTTCAAGGTTGAGTTCTTCGTTGAGAATCCCCATTCCTCTCATGAGGGAGAGAGTCTCTGTCGCGGATTCTTCATCTAGTCGACTGATCGCGAATCCAACATGGACTATGCAATATTCGCCAACCGTGGTTTCGGGGACATATGCCAGACACACCTCTTTGATGACGCCATCGAAATCGCATTTGCCCATCCGGGTTCCGCCAACCTCGTAGATCTCTGTCACTCTTCCGGGGATTCCTAGACACATGATTCGGTTACCTCAGGCGATGGTTAGCTAGAGCGATCTGGCCCAGAGCCAGCCCGCCGTCATTTGGGGGGACGATCCGGTGCTGAAGGACACGGAAACCGCCCATTTCCAGGCGAGGGACTGTCTCCTCCAAAAGGGTGGCGTTCTGAAACACTCCTCCGCTCAAGGCAACGGTACTCAATCCTGTGGCGTTCCGGGCCAACCCAGCCGTTTCGGCGATAGCCAATGCTAGGGCGCGGTGGAATCGAGCAGAAATGCGGCCGGGAGGAACACCGGATCGGAGATCTCGGACAATCCCGTCGAGGACTGGGGTCGGGTCTAGTACGAAAGGAGGGCTGTGTTCGATACGAAAGGTGTATGTTTCGGGTTCGGACATGTCGGCTATCGACTCCAACTCCATGGCCGCCTGGCCTTCGTAAGAGGTCACTTGGCGGATTCCTGTGAGAGAGGCGACAGCGTCGAACAGGCGTCCCATCGACGAAGTCTCGACGCTGTTAAGGCGAGAGCGAATTTGGTGCCGGATCACTTTGAGTTCTTCGGGCTTAGCGGCGGCGACCGGCGCGAGGGTTTCGTCCCACTCGATCCCGGCTCGGTCCAGATGCGAGAGAGCGATCCGGTATGGACGACGGACAGCGGCATCACCACCTGGCAAGACGGCAGTGGTCAAGAAGCCGATCCGTTCGAAACCGCCGAGATCGCCGACGAGAATCTCGCCACCCCAGATGGTCCCATCGAGACCATATCCGGTTCCGTCGAAAGAGAAACCGATTACTTGTTCCGAAAATCGGTTCTCGGTCATCACCGACGCAATATGAGCGTGATGGTGCTGCACTCGGACGACTTCCCGTCCAGCGGCGGTCCGTTCGGCCCAACCACCGGACATATATCGGGGGTGCATGTCGACGACCAGAACCTCTGGTTTGATCCGGAAAAGGTCTTGCATGTGGTCGACGGCCTTGGTGAAGGCCCCGAGTGTTTCTAGGTTCTCCATGTCGCCGATGTGTTGGCTCATGAATGCATCGTGGCCGGAGGCCAGACAGAAGGTGGCCTTGAGTTCTCCACCTACGGCCAGCATTGGACGGGATTCGAACTCGAGCCTTATGGGGAACGGGGCGTAGCCGCGGGAGCGGCGAAGGGGAAGCTCGGTGTTTCCAGTTGCGCGGACCACCGAGTCGTCGCAGTGAACGAGGATATCTCGATCGTGGAGGAGCAAGCCATCGGCCAGATCCGAGAGGACGGCGCGGGCAATATCGTTGTCCTTCACGATTGGCTCTGAGGAGTAGTTCCCGGATGTCATCACCCAGATTTCACCGGGCTCAACGAGGAGATGGTGAAGTGGTGTAGAGGGGAGCATCACTCCAATGCGGGTCATTTTCGGAGCAACGCCTTCATATATGGGAGAGTCCGGTAGAGATTCCAGCAGGACTATTGGACGACGTCGGGACTGGAGAAGACGTTCCTCTTCGCCAGAGACTCGAGCGATGATCCGTGCGGTGGCAAGGTCGGCCACCATCACCGCAAAAGGCTTCTCGATTCTGCGCTTTCTGGAACGCATAAGGTCCACGGCTTCTTGGCTTGTGGCATCGCATGCCAGATGGAATCCTCCCACTCCCTTGACGGCGACGACTTTGCCCTCGTGGACCAACCTGCGCGCAGCCGAGATCGGGTTGTCCTCTATCAGATTCCCTTCCTGCTCCAGCCATAGGTGAGGTCCGCATTCGGGACAGGCATTTGGCTGAGCGTGGAAACGCCGACTCTTTGGGTCTTCGTATTCAGCCCGACACCGGGAACACATCTGGAAAGGTGCCATGGTGGTGTACGGACGGTCATAGGGTGTGTGAACGGTTATCGTGAAACGGGGCCCGCAGTTGGTGCAGTTGATGAACGGGTATCTGAAGCGACGGTCGTCAGGGTCTCGAAGCTCGCTCAGACATTCATCGCAAACATCCAGATCGGGCGAGACGAAGGTGGCAGACCCGTCGCTCTGGCGGCTATCGAGGATTCTGAAGGTGAGATCTCCGTTTGGCTTGATCTCTGACAGCGTCACCGTATCGATGTGAGCTAATGGCGGCGGAGTGGCCTGCATTTCCCGGATCAGGTCGTCGATCGCCGACTCTCTCCCTTCGAGTTCGACGAATACGCCTTTTCCGTCGTTCCCCACCCATCCTGTGAGTGATCGAGCAGTGGCGAGACTGTATACGAACGGGCGGAAACCCACCCCTTGAACTACCCCGGTGACGGTAACCCTCACACGTGTGACCACGGGTACAGGATACCGGGGCTCGAGTGGGTGATTTCTGTTGACCGAACGGGCGGCCATTTGGCCGCCCGTTCCTGTCGTTCACCGGCGAGGGGGAGAGAGTCGGAGGAGGGGAGAGAACTCCGAGGGGGAGGTCTCACCGGTGTTTGGGTTGTCCCTCTAGTCATCGGTTTTGAGGCTGGTTTTCTTGAGTCGTGAAAGACGATTTCGTTTAGGCGATTATCCATCCCGATATTGATCTGGGGCGTGGAGATGAACCAGATTCGGGGCCTTGGCTTCCGGGCGGGTTCCTTTGACGGCCCTTCTTCAGGTTCCAGTCGTTCTGGGGAGCTAGCATCGGTCCCGGTGGATTATCAAGCTCTCTATCGGAAGTATCGGCCCATGTCCTTTGAGGATGTGATTGGCCAGGGTCATGTGACTTCAACTCTTGCCCGAGAAGTGGCAGAGGGGCGGGTCGCTCACGCCTACTTGTTCGCGGGACCTAGAGGAACTGGGAAGACAACTACTGCTCGAATCCTTGCCAAAGCCCTGAACTGCGAGAATCGACACCCCGACGGATCTCCCGACAACACCTGCGAATCGTGCCGAGCAATCACTGAGGGGAGCTCCCTCGACGTGATTGAGATGGACGCTGCCTCGCACAATTCGGTCGAAGACATCAGAGACATGCGACTCTCGGTCTCGACGGTGGCTGCTTCGCTGGGCGGGAAAAGAGTCTTCATCCTTGATGAGGCCCATATGCTCTCGAAGGCGGCGGGGAATGCTCTTCTGAAAACCCTTGAAGAGCCTCCCGATCATGTTCATTTCGTTTTGGCGACCACTGAGCCTTACAAACTTCTTGACACCATTCGGTCGCGAACACAAAGGTTCGATTTCCACTCCATCGCCGCGGAAGCGCTCGCGGCTCATTTGGCACGTATCGCCGACCTCGAAGGGATGAAGACGGATCCGGTCGCTTTGATGGCGGTAGCCCGACATGCTCGGGGAAGCGCGCGGGACGCGTTGAGTCTGTTGGAACAGGTCGCGGCCTTGGGGAATCGAAAGATCGACTCTAAGGGGGTAAGCCGGGCGTTAGGGCTAGCCGATTCCGACGCCTATGCGACTTTGGCTGAGGCAATTGCCCTCGAAGACGCCAGGATTGGACTGGAGCTCGTCGCGCGGCTCTCGTCAGAAGGTGCGGATCTCAGGCGCTTTGTCGCGGAAGCGATCAGCTTCTTCCGGGGAGCTTTCCTCGCTTACTACGCGCCGAATCTTGCTGAGATAGCGGATGAACCCGCCGAAGTGATCAACCAATGGAAACAGACCTCTTCGAAGCTTTCGGCCGGCCAAGTCCTTCGGTCCGTTGACGTATTGGGCGAGGCGCTCATTGCGTTGAGGGAAGGGAGGGAGGAGAGGCTGATTGTCGAATTGGCGGTGATCCGATTGGCTCGGCCGGAGACCTCCGTTGATGTCGAGGGTATCTCGGCCAGATTGGACCGTCTCGAACGGCGATCTGTGAGTCCAGAACCTTCGATTCCGCCCCGGGAGCCTCTGTCGACGAAGACCAAGGGAGCTAAATCCGTAAGGGAACCCGAGGAACCGACGCCGTCTGGTGACTCGGAAAACGGGCCCGTTGTCGAGCAGGGAAGTGGGACGGAGAAGAACGCTCCGGCTCCTGTCTCGGACGACCCAGGGGTAACGGATACTGAAACGGTTGTTCCTTCTCAGTCATCAGTCACGCAGGCGCAATTCGAGGCGGTATGGCCTCAACTGTTTGGCGGGCTGAGAGATCTTCTGGGTCCCAGAAGGTGGGCTTTGTTCCGCGAGACCGAACCCGGAGGAGTCGAGGGCGACACTCTTTTCATTGCGGTCCGCCATTCATTCCACCTGGAGGCCCTTAGGGCTGACCCGGCGGTTCCAAAGATCGTCGCGACTCGTCTCGGAGATCTCTTGGGGAGTGAGGTGAAGGTGGTATTTAAAGGATCCGCCGAACCGATTTCTGTTCCAGAGATGGATTCGGAACCTGATCTGGATTCCGTCGAGCTTCAGAAGGATCGCCTCATCGAGGCACCTGCGTCGGCTAACGATCCGTTGTCTTTGGTAAAGGACGCTTTAGGTGGCGAGATCATTGAGGATTATGAAGAGGACGAAGACTGAGGCGCTGAACGCGAAGCTCTGGTCAACGCCTTCCTCAATTCTCGCCAGTTCGGTAGTGCCTCATCCATGATTCTGTAGAAACCCGGGCCGTGGTTTGGCTCGAGGATATGAGCGAGTTCGTGGACTACCACATACTCGAGGAATCTGGGGTCGTACCTGGCCAATTCCGAATTGAGCGAGATGCGGCTTTCCACGCAGCTTCCCCAGCGAGATTTCATCTTCCGAATTCTCACTAGCTGGGGACGGACAGCGAGGTGACGCGACCACCGGTCGACCAAAGGGCTAGATTCTCGGGCAGTCTCCGCCGCGAGGAATCGATCAACGATTCTGGTCAGTTGGCTCGATGAGGCACCGGCAGGGGCCTGGAGGTGAATGGTTCCGTCGGTTTTCAAGAGAACCTCTCTCTTTCCTTTGTGAACCGATAGATGTCGCTCTATCCCCCAAAGAAGAAACGATTCGCCGGTGATGAACCTGGCGGTCGGCGGGAGTTTTTGAATGGAATTGCGGATCCACTGCTGACGTGTCAGCAACATCTCTCGTATCTGCGAATCGCTGAGCGTCCAGGGAGCGGTTACGGATACTCCTTCCGAGCCAACCCGTATTGTCAGGTTCTTGACCTTCCGCCGAGTCACAGTGATCTCCATCGCCTCGATGGATAGATGGGAGAGACTTCGACGGTCGGGCATCGACGGCAAGATAGTCGCCAGAGACGAGTTGGCGACCGAACCGGTGGGCTTTGAGTCCAGACAAGACGCCGTAACAGGGGGTATCTCGGGGGTATTCGAAGAAGGAGTATGGGTAGGATCGGCGTCATCGGACACGTTCAAGTGGTAATTTCCGAGGCTGATCGGCGATTTCGGCCGGTCGTTGGTCGAAATCTCAGAAGGGATAGAGAGAATGGCTGAATCTCCGAACACTATTACTCGCATCATCGAGTACCTCTCGAAGGGAACTCAAGTAGCACACGACTCCTTCACCTACAAGGTGGCGGCAATCGGATCGATTCCGGTATTCGGGGTGATTGTCGCGGCGGTGCTGGCTCTGAAAGACAAACTCCAGTTCGTCTCAAATCCCAGGGAACTACTTTCGACGATTGACCTTTCAGACGGTTGGTCCCGGACTGTTCAGATCACCATCATCGTGGTTTGGACCTGGGCAGTGATTGCGTTGACGATTCGGCACTGTCGAGGACGAGAGAAGTCAACGGTGGGTATCTATGAGGCGGCGCTCTCTCGGTTCCCCTTTGTTGTCATCGCTTGGCTGGGCTTGTTCCTTATAGGCGTCGCGTTGTGGGCGATAACTTGGGTCCTTGAGCAGGTAGCGGGTGTTGTAGCTGTCAGCGTGTTGGTGGTGATCTTGGCGATTCCTTTGGCTATCGCCTGGCTTCTCCTTTTCGTGCTGGCCATTATCGCGGTCGTCTATGTTCCTGTTCTCGCGGGTGTCGATGAGACCGCTGGTCCTTCCGATCTGATCAACCGGGCGACCGGGATGGTCCTCGCTCGGCCGATTCCGACGATTCTTACGCCCGTGTTGGGTTTCTTCTTGGCGGCTCTGATCGCCGGGGTGTTCCTTCAGGCAGTCGGTTGGGCAGCCGGTTGGGGACTGGATCCTTTGGCGGAAGAGATGCTGGTGGAACAGAGAAGCTTTGAACCCAACCTGCTGGCTCTCATCCACTTGGCGTCGGTTTTTGTTGTCTGTTGGGGTCCTTGGGGGATGGCGATGGGCTCTGTCGCCGACTACTGCAAACAGACCAAGGCTGATCCCGCCATCGAACGAGCACCCGGCTTGGCGAAACGACTACTCACAAACAACAGACTGTTTGGGAAGAAGCCGGCTCCGGTCAAGACTGTCTCCAAATAGGCTGAAGACGATCTGAGGATTCCGATCAATCGGCGGCGTCGGTTGATCGGGTTCTCCGTGGAGTTAACTCGAGGACGCGACTCGACAACGAGTCGCGTCCTTCTTCATGGTCCCGACGGAAGTCGAGATTGACTAGTCCCTTGGAGTGGTGACAAATGTGGGCGGTGTGCGGGCAGGTGACAGGGCAAATGGTTACTCTGGCGACGCGACACCAAGGTGTCGTCTTGGAGGGAATGCTGGCGTCTCGATCCATCTGGCTCGGGACACTGGCAGTTGATTAGTGGAGGGAATTATGGGCCGGTGCGGCCATACCCACGTATGCACCGGCTGGAGCGCGTCCGGTCGCCTGGTTTCTTCCGCTACTTCTCCCGAGGGATTCTCCGTATTTGTGGAGTTCCCGAGTGCTTCCCGCCTGTCCGTCGACCTGCCCACAGGCGACAGGCGGGAAGCCCCCCCGCCGACCGCAATATGACGAACCCTCCTCACGGCCGGCTGATCGTCACCACTGAATAGGGATTCAGCAGGTTCGATCCGGGGAGAGTATGCCAGAACTCTCTGGAATGATCCCAAACGAGGGGTCGCCCAATCACCCAAATGACTAATGCGTTATCGAATCTTGTCGAAGGACGGGTACGCTTTAGGTCTTGCAAACCGGAGTCAATCTCGTGAATCGTCAACCCAACATGCAGCAGATCCTGGCCCAAGCTCAAAAGATGCAGGAGCAGCTATTGGCCGCCAAGAACGACTTAGCTGAACGGCACTACCAGGGGACAGCGGGAGGGGGGATGGTGAAAGCCGTGGTAACCGGTAACGGAGACTTGGTCTCTATGACGTTCTCTCCCGAAGTAGTTGACCCGGGGGACGTGGAGATGCTTGGCGACCTTGTGGTGGCGGCAGTGAATGCTGCGCATAGGGAAGCTTCGGCTGACGCGTCGGCCCAGATGTCGAACCTGACAGGCGGTCTCGGCGATCTGGGTGGATTGTTCGGCTGATGTTCGAGGCTCCGCTCCAGAGAGTTGTTGATGAGCTTTCGAGGCTTCCTG
>CAYTVW010000031.1:0-11504 GCA_964441865.1 uncultured Acidimicrobiaceae bacterium | reverse complement strand
GGCAGAGGTCCCTGGTGCAAATCCAGGTGGGCCCACCCGCTTGTTTGAGGAGTCCTCCCGGGTTCCGCCCTCGAGCTAACCGCCCGCAACCTGTGTCTTGTCGCGTACACTCCCCAAATGGTTCGAGTAGCGATCACATCTGTCGATGACACTTCGCTCCGGGCAGCGGCTTCTCTCGGTGGCCATCCCGCAGTGGAGCAGGTTGGATTGCTGGGAAGACGTCCTCCCCCTGGTTGGGGTTCTCGGATAGTGAAGATATCCGGCACTTCGGGTTGGGATTGTGAACTCGACTCGGATTCGGCTCCGGGACTCTCTGATCTCGTAAGAGCCCTTGCTCGTCGTCTCGATGTTCCTCTTCGGATTGCAGTCACTCGACCCGGAAAACCCGTGAAACAAGGAGACCGGTTCGTCTTCCCCCCTCCCCTGGGAAACCTCGGGATATCCGACGTGACTAACGGAATCGAATACGCTCCGGTATTCGGACGTTTCGGAGGAATCGGCGTTGCCTCAGCCGAACAGATTCTCTCAGTGGTCGACGATCGACGCTTCCTCGAAGGGGTGTGCATGGCCGCCGGTGCTCTCCTCCCCGACCAGTCGCCCGCTAACCATCCAGAACGGTACATCGCCCGCTGTGAAGAACTCGGCCTGGTGATTGCCTCGGCGGTCGTTAACGACCTTTAGCCACCGGATTCTCGGCCGTGGGGATGTCGTAGGGGGCCGGCTCGACGACCGGAGCGGCCTGGGGACGAATAACAGTAGGCGGAGCGTTCAGCGTCTCCTCCAACATCACCAGCTCGACACCCCCGACTATGTCGGAGACCAGGTTGTAGATAATGGCCAGCAGCGTGCTTAGCCCAGTTCCTCCTGCCGCCAACACCATGGAACCGAAAACCGCTACGCGCAGGAACTGATCGGTGTTGGCGAATGGGTTCTCCCCCACATCAAGGAGGGTGATTTCTATCAGGAAATCGGTGATCTTGTTAGGGATCCCCGATGCTTCCAGAACCGCCCAAAAGACAACAACGCCCAAAACCAGGCCAATCGCAATGACTACCCAGATGATCGACGAAATCCGAAATACGGTCCACGGATCGATTCGCCTCACTATCCGGCGGACTCGATGAACCTGAGGCATCCCTGGTGTCTCCTGACTGTATTAGTTGAGAAGCCGACCGCAGTCTAGGTCTGCACGACCCGTTCAGTCACGCCACTCCTAAACGAGTGTTTGGCCCCGATGGTTCCCTTAGGGCCGTCATTCGCCTTCCTCTTCGACGATGGCAAAGGCGGTGAGTTCACCATCGCCCACGTCCATGACCTTGACTCCGGTTGCGTCTCTCTGTTGACGAGAGATTGACGAAACCTTGGTTCGAATTCCAATACCGTTGGAGTTGATCAAGAACACTTCCATCGTCTTTTCAACTGCCCTGACTCCCACCAAACGGCCCCTCACTCGAGTCAGCTTGATGGCCTTCACTCCCATTCCACCGCGTCCCTGGCGGGGGAACTGTTCGAGGAGTGTCCGTTTCCCATACCCGGCCGAAGTCATGAGCAACACCTCCGGGCCGTCATTCGAGGATGCCGCCGCGACAACATAGTCATCGCCTTTGAGTTTGATTCCTCGAACGCCCTGAGTGGCACGCCCCATGGGACGAAGATCGCTCTCCGAGAACCGAATCCCTTGACCGGCCGCAGTGAAGATCACCAAATCGTTCTCGCCGTTGGTGGTCCGAACCTCGACTAATTCATCGTCACCGATGAGATTGATCGCTACGAGGGTCTGATTCCGAGACTCGTACTCCTTGAATTCGGTCTTCTTGGCCGAACCCTTCTTAGTCACCATCACCAGATAACGGTTCGTTTCGTAATTCCGGGTGTCTATCACCGCCTGGATCCTCTCCTCCGGCTCCAATGGGAGAACCGATTGGGCCAGGACTCCTCGGGAGGTTCGTCCCTGACGGGGTATCTGGTGAGTTCTGATCCTGTGAACACGCCCTCGGTTGGTGAACACGAGTAGGAAGGCGTGAGAGGAGGTATGGACCAATTGAGCGATTACGTCTTCTTCGGCCAATTCTGCTGCCTTGATTCCGCGTCCACCCCTTCCCTGAGTTCTGTAGGTGGTGGCCGCAACCGACTTGATATAACCGGCCGCGGAGACTGTCACGATGACTTCTTCGTCGGCGATCAAGTCTTCCAGCGACATCTCCCCTTCATCGGGGATGAGGACTGATCGTCTCGGTTCGGCAAACTGGGTTCGGATCGCCGACATCTCTTCTTTGATGATGGCTCTTCTCAGGCTGGGATCAGCCAAGATTCCTTCCAGTTCGGCGATAAGCAGCCTCAACGACTCCAACTCGGCCCGAAGCTCGTTGATTGAAAGAGCTGTGAGCTGACGCAAACGCATTTCCAGGATCGCATTCGCCTGAATCTCGGAGAGCTCGAACCTCTCAATAAGAGCAGCACGAGCGGCAGCCGTATCTTGAGAATTTCGAATTACGTGGATCACTTCGTCGATGTTGTCGACTGCAATGATCAGCCCTTCGAGGATGTGCGCTCGGTCTTTGGCGCGCTTCAGCCGGAAGGCAGTCCGCCGCTCGATCACCTCCATCTGGTGGTCGATGTAGTAACCGAGAATCTCGGCAATACCCATGGTCCGGGGAACGCCGTCGACCAGAGCCACCATGTTGTAGGCAAAAGCGTCTTGAAGAGGCGTGTTCTTGAAGAGCTGGTTTAGAACGACCTGGGCGATCGCGTCTTTCTTCAGCTCAATCACGAGACGGGTCCCTACCCGACTCGAGGACTCGTTCCGAACATCCGCGATCCCAGTAATCCGCCTCGAATCCACTAGCTCCTTGATCTTCGTGATGACTCGCTCAATTGAGACCTGGAAAGGGAGCTGGGTAACAACTATCCCGGTACGTCCTCTCCTCAGGTCCTGGATGTCTGCAATCGCCCTGACTTTCACCGACCCTCTACCAGACGAGAGCGCGTCGCGAATCCCAGCGGTCCCGACCAAATACCCGCCAGTAGGAAAATCCGGACCCTTGATGAACTGCATCAACGCTTCTGAATCGGCCTTCGGGTTTTCTAGGATATGAAGGGCAGCGTCGATGACCTCTCCCAGATTGTGGGGCGGGATGTTGGTCGCCATTCCGACAGCAATTCCCTGCGAACCGTTCACAAGGAGATTCGGGAATCTTGCCGGGAGGACAATCGGTTGGGTCATCTCTCCCGAGTAGTTCTCTTCGAAGTCGACGGTGTCTTCGTCGATTCCTTCAAGCATCCGCATGGCGATGTGGGAAAGACGACATTCGGTGTATCGAGGTGCTGCCGGAGGATCGTCGATCGTCCCGAAGTTACCTTGTGGGTCGATTAGTTGATGCCTCATCGAGAAGTGCTGTCCGAGTCTCACCAACGCGTCGTAGATTGCTTGGTCTCCGTGCGGGTGGTAATTCCCCATCACATCGCCAACAACTTTCGCGCACTTCCGGTGCGGAGTTGTCGGCCCAATGTTGTTTTCCGACATCGACCAGATGATTCGCCGTTGCACCGGCTTCAGGCCGTCCCGAACGTCTGGAAGCGCCCGAGACACAATCACTGACATGGCGTAGTCGATGAACGACTGCTCCATCTCGGTATTGATGTCTATCTCCGGATAGACCGTTTCGGTGATTCCTCCGTTGTCTTCTTCGCTCACTCCCACCACCTGCTAGATGTCCAAGAACCGAACGTCGTTCGCGTTCTTCTGGATGAATGCTTTCCGTTCTGCCACGTCGTCACCCATGAGAGTCGCAAAGACTTCGTCGGCTCGCGCAGCATCCTCAAGGTCGACCCTGAGGAAAGTACGGGTCTCGGGGTTCATGGTCGTGTCCCAAAGCTCTGACGCGTTCATCTCACCAAGTCCTTTGAACCGGCTTGGCTTCACCTTGGGGTGACTCTTGCGGAACTCATTGAGTTCGGCGTCATCTTTCAGATAGTGGATCTGAGAACCTACCTTCACTCGATACAGAGGAGGTTGTGCCAGATAGATATACCCCGCCTCGATGAGGCCTCTCATGTGCCGGAAGAAAAGCGTCAGAAGAAGAGTCCGAATGTGCGCCCCGTCGACATCAGCGTCGGCCAAGAGAACAACCTTGTGGTAACGGGCCTTCTCCAGATCGAACTCGTCTCCGATCGCGGTCCCCATCGCGGTGATGATGTCTTGGACTTCAGCGTTCTGAAGAGCCTTCGCTAATCGCGCCTTCTCGACATTGAGGATCTTCCCCCGTATCGGAAGCACTGCCTGGTGTTCGGAATCTCGCGCTTCTTTGGCGGGTCCGGCGGCCGAGTTCCCTTCAACAATGAACAGCTCAGCCTGACCAGCATCGCGAGAGGAACAGTCGGCAAGCTTGTCGGGGAGACCGCCGGATTCCAGGCCGGACTTCCGGCGAGTCAGCTCCCTGGCTTTTCGGGCAGCCTCTCTCGCTTTGGCTGCCGTGACCGACTTCTCGACAATCCTTCGGGCTTCACCTGAATAGCGCTCCAGCCACTCAGGAAGCTTCTGGTTAAGCGCCCTCTCCACGTAGGAACGAACCTCTGAGTTCCCCAGTTTCGTCTTCGTTTGACCCTCAAACTGGGGTTGCCGAACCTTCACCGAAATGATCCCTGTCAATCCTTCTCGGATGTCGTCGCCAGTGAGGTTCTGGTCTTTCTCTTTGAGGAGATTCTTCGACCGAGCGAACGAGTTCATCGCATTGGTGAGGGCCTTCCGGAAGCCCTCTTCGTGAGCGCCACCCTCGTGAGTGTTGATGTTGTTCGCGAAGCTCAACAAAGACTCTGTGTAAGCGGTTGTCCATTGGAGCGCCACTTCCATCTCAGCCTCTTCGGAAGCGTCTACCAACTCGATGATGTGGGAATGAAGGGGCTCCCTATTTGTGTTGAGATGCTTGACGAAGTCGACGAGACCTCCCTTGTACATGAATACTTCGCTCTTAGGGTCGCCCTCTCGCTCGTCGGTCAGAGTTATCTCGACTCCCCGGTTGAGAAATGCCAATTCCCTCAGTCTTGCTGAGACGATCTCATATTCGAACTGAGTGGTCTCCGTGAAGATCTCCGGGTCCGGCCAGAAGCTCACCGTGGTTCCGGTGTCCCTTTTCCAGGGCTTGCCTTTCGAAACCTTCCCTTTAGGTCGGCCCCTGCTGAACTCCTGCGTCCAGACGAATCCGTCGCGCCGGACTTCAGCAATGAGAACACTCGAAAGAGCGTTCACAACAGAAACACCCACTCCGTGAAGTCCCCCAGAGACCTGGTAGGCGCCGGCCTCGAACTTCCCTCCTGCGTGGAGTTTGGTCAGAACAGTGGTGAGGGCGGATTCTTTGGTTTCTTTGTGTTGGTCAACCGGAATGCCGCGTCCGTTGTCGACCACCTGAACGCCGCCGTCGGCGAGAAGAGTGACGCCGATTCGGCTACAGAATCCCGCCATGGCCTCGTCGACAGAGTTGTCAACTACTTCCCAAATGAGATGATGTAGACCCCTGGGACCCGTCGTCCCGATATACATTCCAGGGCGCTTCCTGACCGGTTCCAGGTCCTTGAGAACCGTGATGTCGGCAGCCGCGTAGGCGCCGTTTGCTTGTACTGTCAACGTTGCTCCTCACGCGGCAAACGAAGCCGGGATCGGGAAAAACCAATACTGTAATTCTAGCCGTGCGAGGTCTTCCGACCAAGCTCAGCCCCGTTGGTGCGACGGTCCTACCGCTTCGGATTCCTGACAACAACCTCGGTCACTACCCCTTCTCCGAGGTCGCGCCCGAGAGCTTCGACCAGGCTGGATACACCGTACTTGAGAAGGGAGACAGAAGTCGTCGAGATCGCCTCCACCACCAGCGTGTTCCCTCTGATTGTGATAGGTCTGGCCTGGCTTTTCCAGGGCTCTGCGACGATATCTCCCCAATCATCCCTCAGGTGTTCCCACTTGGTGAGATCCGAGACACCCAGCTTCGAAAGAAGCCCGCCCAAAACGTCGCCTAAAGGTTTCATCTCGGCCCGATCCCTCATCTGATTGTTCCTTCTTTCACGTTCCAGACGGTACCTTCCACAGGGACTGTTCCCCTATCCGTTGTGGAAATCAGGGTCTGGGTTTCGTCAGGCAACGCTCGAGCAAGGGCTGAGCCTCGGTCTGAATCGAGTTCGGAGAACACGTCGTCAAGGATCAGCAACGGAGAGCGCCCAAGAGAACTAGTGATCGCGTGATGAGCCGCCAGACGCAGGGCCAAAGCCGCGGTTCGTTGTTCTCCCTGGCTCGCGTGATATCGAAGATCGTATCCGTCGAGAAGGACAACGGGTTCGTCTCGGTGAGGTCCGATTGTCGTCATCCCACGTTCGAGATCTGCTCGCCGCCGGCTTCCTAGAGCTTCCACTAAACGATCTGTGAACTCTGCCGCGGAAACCTGGGGATCAAGAGACCCTCCCCAGGGACTCTCATAGCTGAATCCCAGAGTCCCTTCGTTCCCCGCGACAGAGAAATAGGTCTTCTCCATGCTCTCCAAGACTGCGCGGATTGCCCTGGCTCTCCTCACCATTACCTTCCCCGCCGAAGTGGCGAGCCGTTGGTCCCAGATCGTGAGTGTGACGTCGTCGGATTCTCCTCGCCTTAGAAAGGCGTTTCTTTGTCGAAGCGCTCTTTCGTACTCAGCTTGATCTTGATGACTCCCCGGCCACAACTGGACGGCCGTGGCGTCAATGAAATCGCGGCGGAACCCGGGGCCTCCCTTGACGATCTCCAGGTCCTCTGGGATGAAGGTTACGACCCTCAAGATCCCCAGAAGGTCTGCCGTTCGCTGGAGACGACTCCGGTTAACCAGGACTTTCCGTCGCCCTTTTCGGGGAACCTCTGTCTCAATCAACGTGCTGGTCTCGTCAGTGACTTCCCCTCGAATCACTGCGCTTTCAGACTCGTGAGAAACCATGGCCTCGTCGGGAGAACCTCGAAAAGACCGTAAAGCCGCCAAGTAGGCGATTGCTTCCAGGATGTTGGTTTTCCCGGCGCCGTTAGGTCCCACTATGAGGTTCACCGCCGGGTCGGGTTCCCAGTGGAGTTCGCGGTAAGACCGGAATCCGGCCACCGCTACCCACGCCAGACGCATTTCAGACCTTCACTGGCATCAATACGTAGGAGAATCCCGGGGAATCCGGAGCATCGACGACGCTCTGCTTCTGTCCATCAACGACTTGGATTCGAACTTGTTCGGATTCGACCGCGGCGACTCCATCGGCCAAGAACCTGGGGTTAAACGCCACGTTCACTTCGTCGTGGGTTCCCGAGAACTCCCCCTGTAGATGCTCGTTCTCTCCGCCAACGTCTTGCCGTGTAACTGTGATGTCCATACCACCGGAACCGATCCGAAGGCGGACGGGGATGTGATCTTCGGCAACTAGAGCCACTCTCCCCAAAGCCTCCAAGAGGGGTTCCTTCTCAACGACGATCTGGTTGGGATAAGAATCAAGAAGGAGAGAACGGTATTTCGGGAAAGACCCCTCGATGAGGCGAAGCCGGAGAACCCCGCGGTCCGAAAAAAAGACCGCTTCTCTATCTAGGAGAGCTACCTTCACTTTGGAGGCCCCTACCGTTCGAGGGAGCTCCTTCAAACCCCGAGCCGGGATAAGGCCGGTTCCTTCGATCCCTATCGCCGGGAGGTCTCTGATTGCGAGTCTGTAGCTGTCTGTAGCAACGAGACGGAGACCATTCGAGTCAGACTCGAACAACACGCCAGTGAGAATGGGCCGAGCGGAATCCGATGAAGCCGCGGTGGTCACCTGATTGATTGCAGAAGCCAAGATCTCCCCGTCGACTTCCGACCCAGAATCGGGTCCTCCTTCTACCACTGGAAAATCGTCCACTGAAAGGGGACGTAGCCCGAAACGTGGTCCCTTGCCGAGGATCTCTATCTCGTTCTCTGTGACGCCGATTGTGACAGGACCATTCGGCATCTTTCTGACTACCTGCTCCAGAAGCTTCCCGGGAATCACTACCTGACCTTGTTCCATCACCTCGACCGGGACTTCGACGCGGACTGTGACTTCGAGATCTGTCGCCGTCGCTCGAAGGGTTCCCCCAATCACCTCGCACAACACTCCTTGAAGCACTGGCAACGCGGAGCGAGTCCCGATAGCCCGATTAGCTCGGGAAAAGATATCCGCCAGGTCGTCACGGTCGGCTCGGATACGCACAGTGGAAGGTCCCTTCGTCTTGTTGTTCTGTAACTGTCTTATTTCTATATAAACGTTAGAGGTAGTAGTAGGGGCTGTGGATTGTGGATTATGGTCTTAATTGTCGGGATTTCCGCGTTGTTCGCGGGATCCCGGGTGTGGACAAAGGGAAGAGTAACCCACAAGGGGTTTGAGTGCGGGGCGAGGGGTGGGGAAAAGGGAAGGCTTTTCAACAGGCATTTGGGGTGGTTTTCCTCAAGGAGTCCGGAGGCTTTGGGAGAGTTCGGATACACGGTCATATATGGCTCGGTCCTTCTGTATGACTCTCTTCACCTTCTCAATCGCGTGGAGGACGGTGGTGTGGTCGCGTCCTCCGAAGAGTGCGCCGATTCGGGGTAAGGAGAGATCTGTCAGGTCTCTGCAAAGGTACATGGCGACTTGGCGACTCATGACGAGGGGTTGGCGCCGGGAAGTGCCGGTGAGATCGTCGACAGAGAAGCCGAAAGCCGCGGCAGTAGCTCTGATGATCTGAGGGGGGTCTATTGACTTGGATTCGTGTCCAGGGAGGAGGTCTTGGAGCACGCGTTGAGCGAGAGCAAGGTGGATTTCCTGATCAGTGAGCGACGCGAACGCGGTGACTCGAGTGAGGGCACCTTCAAGTTCACGGATGTTGTCAGAGACAAGACCGGCGATGAAGGTAAGGACATCGAGGGGGACGGTCTGAGGGGCAAAGTCAGCGTTTCTCTTGAGAATGGCGAGCCGTGTCTCAATGTCGGGAGGTTGGATATCTGTAAGTAGGCCCCACTCGAATCGGCTACGAAGACGATCTTCGAGGGTCGAAAGGTTACGGGGATGTCGGTCAGAGCTAATGACCATCTGCCTCCCCGATTCATAGAGAGTGTTGAAGGTGTGGAAGAACTCTTCGAGGATCTGCTCTTTCCCTTCAAAGAATTGGATGTCATCGAGAAGGAGGATGTCGGTGGTGCGGTAGCGGTGCTTGAAGTCATCCATTCGTTTGCGGCGGATGGAATCGATGAAGTCTGAAAAGAAGGTCTCGGAAGAGAGATAGCGGACCGAGAGGTCGGGATAGAGCTCAAGAGCGTGGTGGCCGATAGCGTTCAGAAGATGGGTCTTTCCAAGTCCAGCGGCACCGTATATGAATAGAGGGTTGTAGTGATCTCCCGGCTGCTCGGCGACAGCCATGGCAGCGGCCCAGGAGAAGCGATTGGATTGGCCCACCACAAAAGAATCGAAACGGTATTTCCGAACCAATCGGGCAACCTGTTCGGGGCGGGGATTCGAGGGGTCGTCAGTGTCGGCCGGGTTGGAGGAATCAGGAGAATCGTTGTTGGGGAAGGGAGGGAATGGCGCGTCATGCTCGAAAGGGGTTTCGTCGGGTTCCGGGAGGGCGCCGAACTCGAGCTCAGCTTCCGGACCGAAAGCAGAAAGGAAAGCTTCTTCGATAACTGGACCGTGCTTGTCGATGACCCATCTCAGATGGAACTCCGATGGAGCAGTCAGCACTAAGCGATCTGAAGAGATCTCCGGGTGAAGCCTGGCCATCCACGTCTGCCATGTTGTGGAGGAAACACGGGCGCGGAGAGCCTGCTCGAAACGTCCCCAACGTTCATCAACCGGACGAGTTTCCAACACGCGCAATTCCTCCTTATGCCGTCCCGCCGAGAGTTGTCCACAGAGCCTTCCACAAATGTGGATGACTCAGCTCTGCCGTTTTCGGCAGACCCTCGATGCAAAATGAGGCGCGTCCAACCAACAACCGATATAGGGAAGTTCGGGTGCGGCCGGTTGGCCTGTGGTTGCGAGTATATGGACGATGGAGAAAGGTGCAAGACCGCGGAAATCGACTTTGAGGTACTTGTGCGAGGCTCGGGGATTGAGAGAAAACCCTGATCAGAGGGGTATTGGTGTTGGGTGTGAGGGTCTCAGTAATGGGAGAAAACCACGAAAATGAGACTATCCAAGTTTTCGCGGGCTAGGAGGAAATCTCGCGAACTCGTTGCGCTTTGACAACTATGAGGGGAGTTCCGTAGCCTAGTTGGATCATTCGGCATTTCTTCGGGTGTCGTTCTCAACTTTTCAGGTCTCTCATGAAACAAACATATCAACCCAAAGTGCGCAGACGTAAGCGGAAACACGGTTTTCGACTCCGGATGCGGACGCGTGCCGGTCGATCGATCCTAGGAGCGCGTCGCGACAAGGGACGGAAACGTCTCGCTGCCTGACAGAGGAGCGGTGAAAACGCTTCGTTCCAGTCGGGATTTCGGGCGAGTATTCGCCGAGGGACACCGACGGAGACTGAAAGGGCTGGTTGTCGTTGATTCCCCCAACGGATTGGAGGGGGCGCGAATTGGATTAGTTGTGGGCCGGTCAAACGGTTCCGCGGTGGTTAGAAACCGGATCAAGCGGCGGTTGCGGCACGCAGCGGCGAAGGTGCGGTTTCCGTTGGGACGAGACTACGTGCTTGTGGCTTCACGAGAGGTCAGGACCATGAGCTTTCATAGTCTTGTGGAGAACCTGCAGGAGGCCGTGGAGGAGAAGGAATGAACACAGGAGCAGTCCGGCGGATAGTGACCGGACCAGCAGTGTTTGTGATTCGGTGTTACCAAAAGATGGTGAGTCCGTTTCTGGGTAGAAACTGCCGTTTCTCGCCATCCTGCTCCGAATACGCGGTAGAGGCGTTGAAGACGCACGGTTTGTTGAGAGGGTCGGGCCTTGCGTTGCGAAGAATCGGGCGGTGCAACCCGCTTGGCCCGTCGGGATACGACCCCGTGCCAGGAATAGAAGAAGGAAAAGATGTTTGACGCGATCAAAGACGGTATCGGATGGATGCTTGCGTGCTTTTACGATTTAATACCGTCGTTTGGGATAGCGATTGTTCTTTTGACGATCGCTATCAACCTACTGTTGTTCCCGCTCACCCTGAAGCAGACTCGGTCGACTAGAGCGTTCCAGAAATTGCAGCCTGAGGTTCAGAGAATTCAGAAGGAATTCAAGGACAATCCGGAAGCTATGCAGCGGGAGCTGATGAAGGCACAGAAAGAAGTGGGAGCTACTCCGTTTGGATGCATCATGCCGATGCTTGTCCAGATGCCGATATGGTTCGCTTTGTTCCAGGTGCTGAGGAACACGTCCGACATAATCAAAGGGACGGCAACGGATTACCTACTACCAGAAGGATCTGCCTTGCTGGAGGCTGTCAAGAGCGGTCACCAAAGCTTCCTGGGTCTGGATTTGGGGCAAACCATGAGGGAAGGAATGGCGGAAGGTTTGCCAGCGATGATCCCGTACCTGGTGATATT
>CAYTVW010000030.1:0-11621 GCA_964441865.1 uncultured Acidimicrobiaceae bacterium | reverse complement strand
CATCCGTGAAATCAACCGAGCCCCGATCCGTAAGCCCCAAAGCCCTCACCAGAAACGCCGCCATCTGCCCTCTCGTTACGTACTGGTCTGGACAGAAACGGTCGTTATCGGGCGGGTTACATCCCCTGGTAATCCCAGCCGTCGCCAACTTCTCAATATCAGCCTCAAATATGTGGCCGTCATCATCCGTGAAATCAACCGAGCCCCGATCCGTAAGCCCCAAAGCCCTCACCAGAAATGCTGCCATCTGCCCTCGAGTCACCCTCACCGACGGACAATAAGCATCGTTATAAGGAGGATTACATCCTTTGGTGATTCCGGCGTTCGCTATCGCCTCTATGTTGCCTACGAAACCCGATTCATCATCGTCATAGAACAGGCCTTCATAAACCAGCAAAAACTCATCGCCACAAGTTGCCTCTGGATTGACAATCCATCTTTGTGTCGGAACTCCTGTAGGCGAGTTCCCGAAATATGTCCTCAGCTCGCCGGATTCACGAAAAACCACGAAATCGGGCGTCCCATCTCCGTCATGATCAAGGACTACTAAAGAGTCAGCGTCAGTGATGCCCGTCTCCCAAAGCTGCCCCGTTTCCCAAGAACTGCCTCCCCAGTCCAGCACCCTTGCTAGGCCAGTTTCTTCCAAGACAGCAAGCTCCATGTCACCGTCAAGATCAGTGTCCCCAACAGCAACCCTAGACATTCCTCCGCCAACATTCCCCCGCTCAATAATCTCGGTGAAATCCGGACCGACAGCGACCGACACCGAACCGTCTTCGCCAATTAGCCACAGATCTCCAACCCGATCTCCGTTGATGTCACCTCCGGCGATCGCGCCCAGGGCCGCCTCCAAAGGCACCTCATATCGAAGTGTCTCAGAGAATCCGGAGCGTCTAGAGGTGACCCCGACTGAGACTGTTCCCTCTCCCTGGTCAACTGTGACCAAATCGACTCGGCTGTCTGAATCAGTATCAAACATCGTCAGGAACGACGCCTCCTCCAGACCGTCGATAGGGGAAAACCAACGCCCCAAGGAGCATTGAGTCCAAGACTCACTAGCTGAAGCGTATTCGATGACTGTGCTATCCCCGAACGACCGAACAGCCACCACATCTGGCGACCCGAAACCCGTGGCATCGGCAACCACAAATCGTCTCCCTGAACGATTCTCTCCAGCAAAAACACTCGGATAGCTTTCTTGCCTATTGGCAAACGGTGTTGTACTTGTAAGCCTCGGGACTCGTTCAAGATAAGGATCATCCCTGAACCCGGCCTTCGGACCCATCCACGAAAAATGCATCGGATCCTTCTCCGAAATCCAGTCCCCACCCCAGCAGAAACCAGCTTCTCTCCAGATCTGAACGAACCAATCAGGCATATCGGTGATGAGAACGCCGGATCTTGAATAGGGGTTCGTCGTGTAGTTGAAGTCGATAGCGATCCCGAGGGCATGCCTGCTCACACGATGCTTCCCGTTGAGAGTCCGCGGAACAAAAGCGCCGGCAAGCCGAATCGGGTAGACGTAACCGTTCTCCGCCGCCTCAGCTAGAGCGGCCGATACCTGATTGAATGCCGGAAGCGCCAACTCGTGAACCTTCACCGACAATCCCCCACTGTTGGGGACTTCCCAGTCGACCAGCCGCGTCCGAACATCGCCAATGGTCCTCCCGAAATAGTTGCCGAACGGACCAAGGATCAACTCCGAGTCCGGAAGTGAACCGATTCGCGACGCTATCGGACCCCCCACCAGGGGATCCCCGCATCCCGAAGATTCCGCCATCGTCGTCCACTGGACCGACGCGTCAGAACCACTCACCGTCGTCGGGTTCTGAACGACCAGGAGGATTGCTAAAGGGATCAGCCAGACCCTCTTGGCAAAATGAGTCGATAAAGAAGCTTTTCCAAAGGGCATTGGTCGGGCATCATATCGGAAGCTGCTAACCATGGAAGAGTCCCTTCCCAAATGATCGGAACAAAAGTGCATGTGACAGAGGCCCTAGAAGAACGCCTCAATTCGAGACCGCGGAGAGTTGTCGTCATTGCTTGTCTCGTCTTGTGTTGCTTCGGATCAATCCCGCGAGCATCAGCCGATCGGGATTCCGATTCAAAAGGCGAAAAGCCCCGAATCGTTGTACCCGTCTCGGAGATCGACCGTCAGCTGATACCGCAATCCGGCAACGACACCGGAGCTGCCTGGAAAGTGGTCGATCCTGATCCTCAGATCCCGACCGAAGACATCTCTGGTTGGCTGGCTTCAAACTACGGGACACATGCGATGATCGACCATCCTTTGAACCTTTTCCCCGCATCCGAAGACACCTTGTTCTCAGACCAGTGGTATCTCGAGAACACCGGTCAAGAAGGGGGAACATTCGATGCTGATCTAGACCTTGAGATCGCCTGGGAACTCAATCGAGGGGGCGGTATCGTGGCTGTTGTCGACTCGGGCGTAGACTTCTTTCATCCAGACATGACAGGAGCATTCTGGACGAATCCGGGCGAGATCCCCAACAACGGCATCGACGACGATCAAAACGGATATGTAGACGATATCCACGGATGGGACTACATCGGAAACGACAACTATCCTTCCTATGTCCAATTGACATCATCGGAGGCCCACGGAACCGAAGTCGCTTCCCTTATCGCCGCCCAAGAGAACGGCGCAGGGATGGTTGGTGTAGCCCCCGACTCTCGCTTGATGATTCTTCGGGCGTGCGTGGGCGACAATCCCGACACCGTCGCGATCGACCCGGACTGCTGGTCCTCAAGTATCGCTTCATCAGTCGACTATGCCGTCGCCAACGGAGCGGGAGTGATCAACCTCTCTTTGGGAGGATGGGTCGACAACTCCGACCTGCCTTATGACCCTCTGGTAGCTTCGATCTTCAGAGCGGAACAGGCAGGGGTACTGGTTGTCGCAGCCGCCGGAAACGACTATGAGAGAGTTGACCGCTCTTTCGAGACTATGGTTCCTGTAGCTCTCCCCAACACCAACATCCTCGGAGTCGCGGCGACCGATCGCTTCGACGATCTCGCATATTTCTCTAACTACGGATTCGAATTCGTTGAGACCGCTGCCCCCGGTCTAGACATCCTCTCTGGCACGCTCGACTACTACGGCACATGGGCCTACGTCTTCGGAACCTCATTCTCCGCGCCGTTGGCCTCCGGAACGGCATCACTCATGCTTTCTCTGAACCCGGAACTCACTCCAGAAGAGATCATTCGAATCATTGGGATAACCGGTGATTGCTCAGCAACTCTCCAAGAAGTCAAGTACCAGAAACGGATCAATGCCGGTACCGCCGCGTTTGGCGCTGTCCTCACCGACAGCGTCGACTCCACGTTCTTCAGAGACATTGTTTGGCTGAGAAGCACGGGCGTTACAAAGGGGTGCAACCCACCGGCCAATACCCTCTTCTGCCCAGATTCGTCAGTAACTCGAGGGCAGATGGCCGCATTCTTGGTCAGGTACCTCGGACTCACCGACAGCGGAACAGTCGATTTTGTCGACGACGACGGGAACCAGTTCGAGGACGCAATCAACAAGCTCGCCACCGCAGGAATCACTAAAGGCTGCAACCCCCCAGCCAACGACCGATTCTGCCCCGACAGTTACGTCACCCGCGGACAAATGGCCGCATTCCTGGTCAGAGCTTTAGGTCTGACTGACAGCGGAACAGTTGACTTCGTCGACGACGATGGAAACCAGTTCGAGGACGCAATCAACAAGCTCGCCACCGCGGAGATCACTAAGGGATGCAATCCCCCGACAAACGACCGATTCTGCCCCGACTCCCGCGTGACCCGCGGCCAGATGGCCGCCTTCCTCCACCGGATACCGACCTAAAAGCGATGGGCACCAGATCTCAGTCAAGAACACCGCCCAAGGGGACGATGAATGACTGATGGCGAATCGACGTTTTAGACCTGCGACCATCATGGTCGTCTTGTTGCTGGTTGCGGTCCCTGGATCGGCCGCTATCGAATTCCTGGACGAGCGATTCGAGAATGGGGTCGCCATTTTCGACAGCGGGGACAACACCGTCTATCCGCTCGCAGACGGCCATGTAGGGTCCGGCCTCCTCTCGAAAATCCCTCAAGGAAGTAACTGGGGTTCTAGAGCGTTCTGGAATTTCTCGGCACACGGTTTCTCCCAGCCAGAAGAACTCTGGTGGCGCTACTACGTCAAGTTCCCTACCGGGTTCTATATTGAACCGCCCCTACGCGGCAAGCTCCCTGGTCCGGCAAACCTCGGCCCCGACCACTGCAACGGAAGCGAAGTATCCACTTCGTCTATCCCCTGCTGGTCCCTCAGAACCTTGTTCTCTCGCGACTACACAAAAGACGATGGATCCGGTTATCAAGACGGACCCGAGGATGAGGTTCTTCTCGGGTATTACCCCTACCACCTCCCAGACGCCTCCTCCTCTGCCGACGGTACCTGGAGCATCTGGACTTGGGACGAAGACGTTGCCACCCTTCAACACGACACCTGGTATTGCGTCGAAGGTCATGTCCGCTTGAACACACCGGGCGTCAACGACGGGCTCGTTGAAGGGTTTGTGGACGGTGTGGAAGCTTTCCGCAAAGACGATGTGGGATTCCGGAGAGCGACCGAAGAGAACCTCACCGTCAAGACGCTCTGGTTTGATGTGTACTACGGCCGAGATGACCCTGCCTACAGATCGACCAAGTACATGGAAATCCACTTCGACTCGCTGGCCCTGTCTGGTCAACGAATCGGATGCGCTGACCCATTTAACGGGACTTTTCTTGATGACGACGGACATCTGTTCGAAGCAGACATCGAGTGGTTGGCCGACTCCGGGATAACCCGTGGATGCAATCCGCCCACTAACGACCGATTCTGCCCCGACAGTTACGTCACCCGCGGGCAAATGGCCGCATTCTTGGTCAGGGCACTCGATCTCACCGACAGCGGAACGGTCGACTTCGTCGACGACGACGGACATCTGTTCGAAGCAGACATCGAGAAGCTTGCCACTGCAGAGATAACCCGTGGATGCAATCCGCCCACTAACGACCGATTCTGCCCCGACAGTCGCGTCACCCGCGGACAGATGGCAGCGTTTCTGCACCGGGCGTCCGGATTAATGCCCGCTCCCTGAACCGATCCTGCGATGGTGCCTCAGACCATGCCAAGAACGGATGCCCTGGGCAGACCAATCCACATCTTTACAGGGAGTCTGTGCGATAAATCTAAGGTGATCTACCCCAGGCGCGGGCGGTCTTGCCTATGCGTTGAGATAGCGGATACCGCTAACATCACGTCACCTTGCACATCTGTCTGATCTCCAACAACGCCTACATATCGGACGTCAAGGCCCTTGCCTACGTATCGGGTCTCCGCCACGCCGGCCACGAAGTCTCAGTGGCAGCGCCCGGGTATGGTTCCGTGGACTCTGTGACCTATGTCGGCCTTCCGGGAGGGAAAGGTCTGGTCGGGAAGCTTGTCCGCGGTCTCGTGGGTTCCTCGCGTGTCTGGAAACGGGCCAATGACCAGCTGGCCGAAGCAGCAATCGCGACCGGCGCTGCAGCCTTCGCTGCTCTGCACAAACGAGTACTTCCGGCAGCTCGCTTAGCTGCCGAACGAACAGGCGGCGTGGTTTGTCGTTCTCCGAGCCTCCCCAGCCCCGGTGCGCGGGATTGGATCGGCCTGGCCCCAAATAACCCTCATCTCCTCACACCCGTCAACGGTCTCGGGTCATGGTTCACCCCCTCGTTTCGCCCGAAGGCCTATCAGCCGACGGAGGGACGCCACCGAGGTATGACTATCGCGCTGTGCTATCGGAAGACCGACTCCAATCCTGGCAAATACATCGAGGAGGCTCTCTTCCATGCAGGAGTCGAAGTCCTTCTGCACACGGATTCCGTGAACCTAGACGAGATAGCTTCCCGCTGCGATGGCATCGTGTTCGTGGAAGGTCCGTACCCACCGATCGACGTCTCCGGTTCCGCAGAGTCGACCCCGGTGCTGTTCTGGGCTCACCACGGAGAGCACCATTTGGCCGCAAACGTTCGACTCGCAGCGCGCTACCGAGCCGATGCGGTCCTTTTGGCACACTCGTGGCATCTGGCACACCATTTCCAGGTTCCCGTATACCGGTTCCCATTCGGCGCCGCCACCCGCTTCTTCGACCCGTCCAAGCCCCTGACCCAAAGACCCATCGATGTGGCAATGGTAGGCGCCAAACTGTTCGGAGTGGCCGGTCCATATCAACGACGCCAGCAGATAGTCGCCGATCTAATGCGCTCCCTGCCATCCGACCGCCTCCGATTCGCCGAAAATATCCCGTCCGCCGAAATGTCCGCCCTGTATTCGAGTTCGCGGATAGTTGTCAACGAGGGCGGAACACGCCACTTTCCGATCACCATGCGAGTTCTGGAGTCAGTTGCAGCAGGCGCAGTTTTGTTGACAGACCAGTTGCCTGGGACCGATTTGCTACTCGAACCCGAAGTGCATTTCGCTTCTCTTTCCGACGACGTCGCGGCTGATGTGAACCGGTTGCTGGCGAACATCCCGCGGCTCCAATCAATAGCGGATGCCGCCTACCAACACGTGGCGCGGTACCACACCTACGATCATCGCGTCGACCAACTGCTAGAAATCATTCGTAACACCCAAAAGCACGACTGGCCAAAAAGCCCAAAGCTTTCAGGCTTGGCCGCTCTGATCGACCACGACGTTGAAGTGCAGCGTATAGCACAATCGGGCGCCGACGAGCTCGCTGACTCTCTACCTACCAGAGAGGTTTACCGGGCATCCAACCTTCCGCAACGGTCGCTCGCGCCCGGAAAGATGGAGACGGTGGCGATAAGAACCGACGGCCACACAGACCTCACCCCGTTGCTGCGGGCGGCCCGACGATTCATCTACTTCGAAGGCCCCCTTGACACGATCCGGAGTTTCCTTGAAGCAGAGACACCGCAGGCAACAGTCAGTGTTCACGATGGAATCTGCAAGGTCGACCTAAACGCTGACTCATACCGGATCAACCCGCACGAGATGATCTTGTGACTTGGCTGATCGCACCACAGAACGATTACCGCTCCGCCACCCCCGGAGACCCGTCGGAGATCAGAGTCGCTGTCGTCATACCCGTTTACAACCGAATTCGGCTCCTTGAAAAGACCCTCGCGGGCTTGGTCTCCCAGACCCTACAGACTCAGGTAATCGTGGCCAATGACGGTTCTGACGAAGACGTTTTTTCAGCCACAAAACCGTTCGCCGACCAACTCGACCTGACTGTGGTTTCGCAGAAACACAATGCCTACGGCGCTGGAAGAGCGAGAAACTTAGGCGCCGCCAACACTACCGCCGACGTGCTGATTTTCATTGACGCCGATTGCATACCCCACGCAGAATTGGTGGCAAATCATGCTCGGTGGCATGTCACTTACGAAAACCTTGTAATTGTCGGCAACAGAGTTCACATCGATACCGACCAGATCTCAGCCGAGGCAATCGCCAGCGGAGAGGTAAACCTCACATCCCTAACACCATCGGGCAAACGCCCCATTGATTTCCGCGACACCCTAGGCCGTCGAACCTCCAAGATGACACATGGAACCGAGGCTTTTCGCTTTCTGGTTTCATCGAATTTCTCGGTTCGTCGGACGATGTTCGAAAATGTCGGCGGTTTCGATCCCGAGTTCCGCCGTTGGGGCGGTGAAGACACAGAACTTGGTTGGCGTCTCACCGAGGCGGGCTGTTTTGTGATCCCAGATAACACTGCAACGATATATCACCAGACCGACCTCGACGGTGCCCCAGGGTGGCGAGAAGAGCAACGCGATCTGAACCGTGGCCTTCTAGTATCCAAGATACCTCACCGCTTCTATCGCCGGTTCGACTCCCTGGTGGGTATCGCCCAAACCCCCAAGCATTCGGTTGTATTATCCCCGGCACCTGAGGTCGACCTTGACCAGGTGGTGTCCGATCTACTGACGCAAACAACAGGAGATCTTGAGATCCTGATCGACAGCGACAGCTCGGGTAACGATCCGTTCGCCGGTCTTATCTCTCATGATCCGCGAGTCCGCTTCGTACCGGGAGGATTCACGAACGCGGCTGATCAAGCGCGAGGAGAGCTCATCACGAGGCTTCACGGTGCCTCTGTGGCAGATCGACGTCTCCTTGCACGAGTTGCACAAATGTTCGATACCAAACCGACCATGGGTTCAGCGACCGTGGGCCTCAGAGTCGTCACAGCCCGCCAGTGGGTCAACTACACCCGAGAAGACGACGTCGACTCATTGCGTTCCGCATGGAAAGAGACTCTCCCAATTGCTTTTACAGTACGGCGCAGGGATTGGAGCCGAGCCCGGCATGGAACCGATGAGGTGTGGTCAACGATCCGGTCTTGGAATACCACCAGCCACTTGTCCTCGCCCCTCGTGTCTCTCCCGTCAGGAACCCAGTCTCAACGTCCGAAAGGCTTCAGAGCCACTCTCGAAGACAACAGACTATTCCTAAAAGATCTGCGAAAAGCCGGACCCAAACGGGCACCTATGGTCGTTGGTCGTTTCGCCAAAGCGAAGCTCACCAAGAGAACATACGGCGGAGGTTCGGAGGCCGGCGAACCTCTCCCCCGACATCAAGCCGAAGCGCCGGTGTCTGCTCGGTACATTGGTTGGACGGGACACGACAACCTCGGTGACGAGGCACTGCTCGAAGCAATCGAACTGGCGATGCCGTGGGCAGATCTCAACGTTTGGGGCGAACCGAAGAACCTATTGGTACTTGGCGGCGGCACCCTCATCGGGCGCAAAACCTTCCTCAATTGGCTAGCCGAACGAAACAGCCCCAGGTTGGAGCGTGCGGCGTTCGGCACAGGGGTAGCAGTTCCCGAGTTCGGAGGATCGGAGAGCGACTCGAAGCGGTGGGTGGATTACCTGGAATCGTGCGCATTCGTTGGGCTACGCGGGCCCGATTCTCTGAAGCGCCTCCGCGATTGGGGATTTGACGGCGACGCCACCGTGATCGGTGACCCCGCTCTGTTGTTCAAACGACCAGACGCGATCGAAAGCCATGCCGGCACTGTGATGGTTGCTCCAGTGTGGGCACGCGACGAGCTGTGGGGTAGATCTGACGAAGCAGTGTTTTCACATCTCACCGACTGGGTGAAACGCTGGCTCAAAGAAGGAAGACGAGTCTCGCTTCTGTCGTGTCATCCCGATGACGATCGGCCAATTCTCCAAATCGTCCAGCAGGTAGGTTTGGAAGGAGTTGAATACGTACCCGGGTACACAAACCGGACTGCGGCACTGTCCGCGATTGCGTCAGCCGAGGTGGTGTATGGAGAAAGACTGCACGCTTGCGTATTGGCAGCCGCCGTCGGAACCCCTTTCGTCGCTCTCGAATACCGACCAAAGCTTCGAGACTTTGCATCATCGATCGGATCCGAGCACTTGGTGATGAGAACCGATGAACTCGATTGGGATCTGGCCAAAGAGCTTGAAAAGCGCTCTCTATCCGGTGCCGTGCGTGTGACACTCGCAAAAGCGGTCGATGGCCGCCGGCGCGACATCGAGTTCGGAGCAGAAAAGATCAAGAAGGCGGTGCTCGGTTGAACATCACCATGTTCGTCAAGAACTCCTTCGAATACGACGCCCGAGTGACCAAGGAGGCGAAGAGCCTGATAGCACTCGGACATCGAGTAACCGTGGTAGCTCTCCACGTTCCGGGAGTCACATCTGAAATGGAGACCACCTCCGACGGAATCCACGTCATCCGGGTCCCCCGAGTTGAGTTCGGCCTCGGAAAGATCTCGCGAGTTGCTACCCGGGCGGCGCGTAACGCAGCGATCCGGGAGTCACAGATCTCTGGGAAACCTATCGACGAAGAGAATGTTCGGAACCTCTCGGCCATCCATCCGCCATCGACAGCGACGCCGGGACAAGATCAAGAAAACATCCCTCCCGAACCCCTTCCAACCGCACCACGGTCACCCTTCCTCGCCCGTCTCCGCAACCGGCTCACAATGATGGGGATCGGAGCGGCAAGACTCGGTTTCCGTGGTCTCCGAAAGATCGCTGGTGTACAGGGAAGAGCGATCAAAACCTGGGCGATCAACCGCAGAATGATCGCAGTCGGGAAGTCTTCTGACGCCAACGTATTTCACAGTCACGACCTCAACACACTATGGGTGGGTCATCGATGCAAGAAGGCAGTCGGTGGAAAACTCGTCTACGACTCCCACGAGTTGGCAACGGAACGAAACCGAATGGGGTTTTGGTGGCGCAGGTGGTGCATTTGGAACGAAAAGCGCTGGCTCCCTTCCGCTGACGCAATGATCGTCGCCAGCCCTTCTTGGATCGAGTTCAACCGGGAGCGTTATGGGAGAGTCCCAGATCTTTCTGTAACAGTGCTCAATGTTCCTGAGAAAACCCAAGTGTCGCCGAAAGACCTTAAGGCCCCAGTCGGCTTGGCCCCGGACATGCCAATACTCCTTTACCAGGGCTCAATCCAGGAAAACAGGGGCATCGAACCCGCCATCGAAGCCATCTCCCTACTCAATGGGATCGGCCTAGTAATCGTTGGGTACGGCCATCACATCCCATCCCTCAAAGACATGGTAAGCAGACAAGGACTCGCCGACCGAGTGAAATTCTTCGGTCCGATTCCCAACAAGGAGCTCATCGACTACACAGCCTCGGCCGACATCGGACTCTGCAACATCGTCAGTTCCTCTCACAGCTATCACACTTCGGTACCTAACAAGCTATTTGAGTATCTCGCCGCCGGAATCCCAGTTATCGGCTCTCTTGGCCCAGAAATCGCTCGGATAGTCCTCGAAACCGGAGCCGGTGAAGTATGCGAAGCGACCGACCCTGAGCAAATCGCCTCGGCAGTGGAAAAGATTCTCTCCGCACCCGAACCTTACCGAGAGGCTGCCCGAGCGGCGTCCGAACACCATCGTTGGGACATCGAAGCCGAAAAGCTGGCAGAGGTGTATAACACCCTGGACTCCCCATGACCTCCAAACGTCTGCTGGCGGTTGGCACGTTGCTCGCGTCTTTGGTCTCGGCGGCTGCGTTGGCAACTCGGCAATGGGCGGACGAACGCTTTGTCCTGTATCTCCCTGAAGCTCTGGCTGGCTCGAATCCAATGAGACTTGCGAGACAAGCTCTCATCACCGAGACCGGCCCTCAACTCAACATTGGAGTCTTCCGCCCGCTGAGTCGTCTCGGGTTTTACATCGAGTACTGGTTCACAGTCCGCATATCGTCGCTTACAGGGATTCCACCCCACCGAATCCTGGGACTTGTCAAAGTTGCGATGCTGACCTGCCTTATCTGGATTCTGATTCGCGTAGTCGACCAGTATCGGAACGCGGCCCAAGGCGAAGCCACAACAAACAGATGGAGAAATGTTCAGATGGTTGTCGTGGTTGTTTTCGCGGCCTCGCTGATCATCAGCACGCCTCCGACTCATCCGTTGACTCTCTTCCCTCTTCTCTACTTGGGCACCACGACACTGGCACTGTGGACAGTCCTCAGATTCGGAAGCCTCACGCTTCGTTCCGGAAGAAGCTCACCAATCGGCTGGGTCCTCACTGCCATCTGGGGTATGTGCCTAGCATCGATGATCG
>CAYTVW010000029.1:2192-11667 GCA_964441865.1 uncultured Acidimicrobiaceae bacterium | reverse complement strand
AGAACATCCGCACTGCCTGTTTCGATCTCGGATCCCACGCTTCCAGTGACGCCTGGGATCTCCTCTACGGTGGCGGCGAAGACTACGAAGGTGAGGTCCCCGACACCATCTCAGTCATGGCGAGTACCGGGAAATACCCTGAGTTCAAAAAGAGCATGATCGCCCAGCTCTTGGCCCCTTTCCGAGGCATCAAGTCGCTGATGTTCGAGCACACCGTACCTGGCCCCCACGGACGCGATCTCATAGTCCGCTCCTATTGGAAGGCGGCTGGGGGGAAGGAACACCCATACTCTCGGGTGGTAGTCGTCGACCTAGACGTAACCGATATCCGACGAACCGAGCAGGCCGCACAAGAATCCGCTGAATCCCGCTCCCGAATCCTCCGCACAGTGGGTCACGAACTCAGAAACCCGCTCTTCGGGGTGGCCGGACTCTCCCAGTCTTTGATTGAAAATTGGGAAGACATCCCCGAAGACGAACGCCACCAAATAGTTCAAGAGATTCAAGGACAATCTCAAGACACGATGATGATTCTTGAAGACCTCCTCGCCGGGGCAGCCGCTGAGCACCGATCCCTCCAGGTAGTTGTTCAGCCTCTCGACGTTTCGACTCTCCTCACCACATCTGATCTCAATGACTTTGAGCTCGATATCAAGCCAACCCCGAGAGCCAAAGCCGACCCCCTCAGAACCCGCCAGATAATTCGAAATCTCGCACAGAACGCACGGAAGTACGGTGGCCCGAATCGATCCATCAAGTGTTTCACAGACCAGGGCAACGTAGTCGTCCAAGTCTCCGATGACGGCGCCGGACTCAGCCCTCGGCTACTTGAGAGGCTTTTCGAGCCTTTCAACGCCGGGGACCATCCGGGATCGACCGGTCTCGGCTTGTCGATTTCCAAAGCCTTGGCGCTGGCTATGGACGGAGATCTTCTCCTGAGAGACGACCTCCCCGCCACTACTTTTGAACTCCGCCTCCCGGCCACCAAAACTCGACATGGTGGGAACTCGAAACCCAAATCGGAGTCGGAAACGTGAATGGAGAAAAGCCTTTCGGTCTAGACGACTTCTGCGACCTGGTTTCTTTCATCTCGGTCCCAGTTTTGGTCAGAAACCACGAGGCAATGATCGAGCGATACTCAGGAATGACAGTGGAAGAGTTCGAGGAGTATCTCCAAGACGATCACCATCTCCTGGAAGCCTGCGACGCTCTTGGCGACTACCTGGCAGCCTCCGACGCCTGGTTCCGCCTCTACGGAGACCCTTCTGAAGAAAGGAGTGGCCTTCCAGACACCGTCGGACCAATGTCAAGAGGAGGCGGATACCCCGAATTCAGACACAATCTGATCCAACAGTTGTGTGCGCCCTTCCGTGACATTCGATCACTTGTCTGCGAGCACTCGGTGCCCGGTCCCCATGGTCGCGATATCATCGTCCGGTCCTACTGGAAGGCCGCTGGAGGCTTCGACAACCCCTACGCCCGAACAGTCGTAGTCGATCTCGACGTCACCGACATGCGCAGAACCGAGAAGGCCGCTCAGGAAGTCGCCGAATCAAGATCCCGCATCCTCCGAACCGTCGGACACGAACTCCGGAACCCGCTGGCCGGGATCTCTGGGATCGCTCAAGTCGTGAACGAAGAATGGGACAGCCTCGACGACGACTCCCGAAAGAGCCTGATGGAGACAGTCGCCACCCAGGCCCAAGACACCATGGTGATCCTCGAAGACCTCCTCGCCGGGGCAGCCACCGAACAATCCGACGTTGTCGTCGAACTCCGACCAGTCGACATCACAGAAATCATCACCCGAGTAGACCTAGCCGACTTCGAACTCCAAATCTCAGAGATCAAACCAGCGATGGCCGACCCTCTTCGCACCCGACAGATAATCCGCAACCTCGCACAAAACGCCCGGAAATACGGTGGCCCCGAAAGGAAAATCTCCTGCGACACCGAAGACGGATGGGTAGTGATCCGAGTATCAGACAATGGTGAAGGAATCAAAGGAATCAACCTGGAACGACTCTTTCAACCGTTCAACTCCTCAAACCATCAAGGATCAACCGGACTCGGACTCTCAATCTCCAAGACCCTCGCACTCGCCATGGGCGGAGACCTCACACTCAGAGAAGACCTCCCCGGAACCGTATTCGAACTCACCCTCCCAGTCTCAAGAATCAACGCCGGAATCGGAACCGCTGCGTAACAGCGATTCCCGGAATCGCTTTTCACTGTCAACGACCTTCACCTTTATGTGAAGTCCCTCGCGAAATCTCAAGGAACACCGTTGGGCTGGAACCAACAACCGAGACTTATCGTTCTACAGTCCTCAACTCCAACTCCCGAATGACGACAAGAAGATTATGGCTCAGTTCAGTCTTGAGGAGTTCCGCGAACTGGTTGCGGCAGTATCAGTCCCCATGCTTGTCATGGACTACCGCGGAATCATCGCCGAGTACTCATCCTGGGACCCAGACGAACTCGAAGAATGGCTCCAAGACCCCCACCACATCGTCGACATCTCAGAACACCTCGGAGAACACACCGCTTCCGACGCCTGGATCCGCCTCTACGGCGGAGAAAACAACGACGGAACCGTCCCCGACTTGATCTCACCCATGGTCGCCAACCCCGACAAGTACGCCGACTACCACAAAAGCATGATCGCCGAATTCACCGCCCCATTCAAAGGTATCCGATCATTGCTCTTCGAACACACCGTCCCCGGCCCCCAAGGCCGAGACATCACGGTCAGATCCCACTGGAAAGCCGCCGGAGGAATCAACAACCCCTACGCCCGAATAGTCGTAGTCGACCTCGACGTCACAGACCTCCGCCGAACCGAGCAAGCAGCCCAAGAATCCGCCGAATCACGATCCCGCATCCTTCGGACTGTTGGGCACGAACTTCGAGACCCTCTTGATGAGGTCTCCACAATGAGCGACACACTTATGAAGGATTGGCACACATCGAATGACAAGTCGCGCCGCGAGATGTTGAAGGCCATCCTTGATCAAGCCACCGATACGATGATGGGACTCGAAGACCTCCTCGCAGGAGCTGCCGCCGAACAGAAAGCGCTCCAAGTGGTCCAGAAGCCGGTGGACATGCTAAGCCTTCTCACCGACGCCGACCTCAAGGACTTCGATGTAAAGATCGAGTCGGTTCCGTCAGCTATCGCCGATCCCCTCCGAGTACGGCAAATTATCCGAAACCTCGTCCAGAACGCCCGCCAGCACGGCGGCCCAAAACGTCAAATCAGGTGTTTCTCTGAGAACGATGACGTGTTGGTCCAAGTCATCGACAACGGAGAAGGAATCCCCGAATCCGAAGCAGCACGCCTTTTTGAGACGTTGAACACCAATGACGAATCGAACTCCCTCAATCTTGGACTATCAGTCTCCAAATCCCTAGCCATAGCGATGGAAGGCGACCTGACACTACGGACAGATCTCCCAAATACAACCTTCGAGCTAAGGCTCCCCACCTCAAGAAGCACCCGTCAGGAATGATCCCCCACAATGCTGACTATGCCCTCGATCAACTCAGAACCCCGTTTCACACTTGAAGAATTTCGGAATCTTGTCGAGGCCGTCTCGATTCCAATCCTCGTGAGGAGCCACGAACCGCTGATCGAGGCGTTCAAGGGATGGAGTGGAGAGGAATTCGTTGAGTATTTGAGAAGAGACGGAAAGAACCTACGCGAAGCTCTTAATGTCCTCGGACCTCGGGTTGTCAGCTCTGGTTGGATCCGACTCTACGGCGAGGAAAGCCCCGAAGAAAACGACCCTCAACTGTCGATTGAAGACAACGAACTGATACCCGACACCGTAGAACCGGCGATTCAAGGTGGCGACTATCCCGAATTGCGGGAGCATCTAGTTGCCCAGCTCGCGGCACCGTTCTTCGGGACTAAGTCGATCACCGTAGAACACCAGGTTCCCGACATTCACGGCGGCGAGATCACAGTCAGGTCTTATTGGAAGGCGACGGGACCACCCGACCGCCCATATTCGCGAGTGGTAACCGTTGATCTCGACGTTACGGAAGAACGACGAACCGAGCAGGCTGCCCAAGAAGTTGCCGATTCTCGTGCACGGATAATCCGAACAGTGGGCCACGAACTCCGAAATCCCCTCGCCGGGATCGTTGGAATTGCCCAAGTCGCCTACGAGCAGTGGGATGATCTCGATCACGACACCCTTTATGAGCTGATCGAAGCCATCACAGATCAGGCCCAAGACGCCAGAACAATCCTCGAAGATCTCTTGGCTGGAGCTGCTACGGAGCAATCGGAATTCGGTATCGAGCCTCGCCCGATAGACATCGCCGAGATTCTCACCAGATCAGACTTGTCTGACTTCCATTTCGTTATCAGCGATCAAGTTCCAGCGATGGCCGATCCCCTTCGAGTACGACAGATTGTCCGCAACCTCACTCAAAATGCCCGGAAATACGGAGGTCCAAACAAGTCGATCCGAATCTTCCAATCTGGAGAGCAGATCGTGATTCAAGTATCCGACGACGGCGAAGGAATCCAAGGATTCAACCTTGAACACCTCTTTGAGCCATTCAACGCATCCGACCACGAGGGCTCCACCGGTTTGGGGCTATCAATCTCGAAGACCTTGGCTCTGGCGATGGGTGGGGATCTCATTCTGAGAGAGGATCTCCCCGGGACCACTTTTGAACTGAACCTCCCGGTCTCCAAGATCTCTGGGGGCGTAGGAACTGGAATCTGAACGGGACCGCATTTCAGAGTCCGGCGCCGAGAGTGTCCCTCACAAAGTCGTACGCGCCAGCGTCCCCCAACGAGTCGGCCACCACTTCGAACAACGCCAACGGAACTGAGAATTCTCTCATCTTGTCGAAATCGGCCTTCGCCTCTGTATCACTGTCAGCGGCGAGTTCCCGCCTGATCTCCTTGGCAATCTTGTTGACCTTCATAGTCATAGTCACGGCGTCTACCGGCCCGAAACGATCCTGGAGTGCAGCGATCATCTGGCTGTTGATTCTCATTCCATAACGCGCGCGCTGCGAGGATTCGTGCAAACCTTCGGATAGTCGCTCGAATCTCTCACGAACCCGAGCCACCCGGGGGTTATTGGCAATCGAATCCATTCCGATCCGCATTCGTTCTCTTCTCGTGACGTCGAGTTCGAATCATACCGGCCATTAGCGGTAACGGGCGACTGATTCGAGTTCCTTCATCTCTTCTGCCCCCGGTAGCGGAATTGGTCGTCGTAGTACTGTTGGCTCGGAACGTTGTCGGAGAGCCGACGCGCAAGCGAGGAAGGTGACTGAGCATGCATTCGATCGTTGTTTCGGAATCCGTCTATGGGAATACCACAAGAATCGCCGAGGCAATAGCTGAAGGGCTATCCCGACACGGGACTGTCGAAGTCTTCAATGCTGGAGATGCTCCCCACAATCCGCTCTGTGACCTATTGGTGGTGGGTGGTCCGACTCACGCATTCTCCATGTCTACCGCCAGCAGTCGCCGACAGGCTGTTCAGAAACAGGGCGCCCCGGCCCTGGTGAATACCGGTATTCGCGATTACCTGTCCCAGATCGATCTGCCACCCAGTCAGAAAGCCGCGACATTCGACACCAAAATCGCACCGCGATTCCCTGGTTCAGCGGCGAAGGCGGCTATGAGAAGACTCAAGGCGAAAGGATGCGTCCCATCGGCTCGGCCACAGACTTTCCGGGTCAGTACCAGCAAAGGGCCGCTACCCGACGGAGAGGTGGAGCGAGGTATCAGCTGGGGCGAAAAGCTTGCGACGTCTCAAGCGGGTTGACTCCGACTCCAATCAGTTCCCTCCGATACAATGCCACGTTTCAACAGGCTCCTGAGGTAATCACCCATACGTCTCCAACGAACTCCGCTTCGAACTCGAGAGAGTCGGCAACCATCCGATTCTCCCAGTCGACCGGTATTGCAGAGTCGTACCGGACACCGCCGCAGGCATCACACCCTCTGTTAGACAGTGAAACCACCATAATTCGAACGGCGAGAATCCCCGCCTCAACCGAATCGGGAGCGACCAGAGACACGGATGCCGATTCGGCCAACCGTCGGGCAACCGCTAAATCGGTCTCAAAGCGACCGGCGGGTTCGACAACAAGGTTCAGGCAATCCCAAGATTCCTGACCGAGCCCTACGGATGATTCCGCTGACTCTCTCCCCCTCCTGACAGCTCCAGAGACGCTCGCGATCCTGCTTTCGATGTCCGAATACACCGTCAACACGGCCGTCTCAAGATCCTCGTCCATCCCCGCAGGGACGAGAGCAGTGAGTGGAACCGCCGACAGAGCAAGCGCGTTCTCTGAGGTCTCCGCCTCCAGGACCCCCGCTTCGAGATCCCCAAGAAGATCAGATTCCACTTCAAGCAGGTCTTCGTGGACAGATTCCGCTATTCGGAAGAAGTCGGCGAGAGCCTCAGTAGCGCGAACCAACTTCGGATCGTCCTCAAGCACCTCGGAAGTGCATGAGGTCGACAGCAATACGCACATCGCAATAGTCGCATACCTGCTCTTGGATGACATGATTCCCATACGCCTTCCGTCCACTCCCAATGCCAGAACCAAGACCTGAGCGTGTCATGGTCCGACCGTTCTCGAATCCCTATCTGAGTTCGTCGATTACCAAACGAGTCGCCTTGGACCGGTTGAGAGTGTAGAAGTGGATCCCTGGAGCTCCCCCATCCAGGAGGCGAGAACACTGTTCCACTGCGTGGGCGACTCCTATCGCCTGGATCCGATCAGGATCACCCCCTGTCTCTTCTAAAGCCTCCCGGAGTTGCGGTGGAATCGTCGCTCCACAGTTGGAGGTGAACCGCACAAGCTGCTTCAAGTTGGTTACTGGCATGATTCCGGGAATGACTGGGACTTCAATCCCGTATTCGAAAGCCCTTTCGACAAACGCAAAGTAGTCACGGGGGTCGAAGAAGAGCTGAGTAACCAAGAATTCCGCGCCAGCATCGACCTTCAATTTGAGGTTCACCAGGTCTTCGTGAATGCTCGACGCCTCCGGATGCTTCTCCGGGTAGCAGGCCGCTCCTACGGAGAACGGGTAGCGATCTTTGATGAACGCCACGAGGTCCGACGCATGTCTGAACCCGCCAGCGACTGGACGGAATTCCGCTTCGCCCAGAGGGGGATCACCGCGCAAGGCGAGGATGTTCTCGATGCCTCCTTCCGCAAGCTCGTCGAGGACACCAGCGATCTCAGATCTATCTGCGCCAACACAAGTGAGATGGGCCATCGTCTCTATCCCGACCTCGTTCTTGATCCGCTTGACGAGGTCCACCGTGAGGGGACGGGTCGAACCGCCTGCCCCATAGGTGACCGAAACGTAACCGGGCCGATAGGGTTTGAGGTCTTCGATGGTGCTCAGCAGTCGATTCATCCCCTCCTCATCCCGAGGGGGGAAGAACTCAAACGAGAAAAGCCTCTCGCCATTTCGAATAAGGTCAGTGATTCTCACGGAACCCGGGAGGATACTCCGTCGACACCAGTCCATCCCCTTCTTTCCCCAGATCGACCGAGAAATTAGGGTAAAGACGGTGGACCGAGCCGAGACTCGACCCGGCGCAAGAATTCAGCCTGATCCTTCTTGCGTAGATACCCATACACCACATTGATTGGTTTCTCCCCCGTCTGCTCGAAGGTCAGCCAACCAATCACGGGGAACCAACCCTTCTTGGTGGTTCGTGAGTACGACTGCACCTTGGCCCATTGCACCGAATAGGAGTCGCCGAAGTCCTTAATTCCGACGGTATCAATCACCAGTCTTCTGCCCATGAAAGCTAAGGGAAGCACCCTCATAAAAAGAGCCGAGTGGAGAGGAAATCCAAAGGCTACGGAATTCAGATCGCTTGGATTGTTGACAGGACGTCCCCGTGTATCACTCATTCGGCAATCCTAGTCAACTGGTCTTCCGTGCTGCCTAGACCGTAGGGTCTAGGAAAGGAGGCCTAATCGAGTGTCTTCCCAAAAAGCGGAGGCGCCTCCGAAAACTCCGGCGACGCCTCTGCTTGTTTCTCGAATATCGCCCGACGCCCCTTCAGAGCGCAGGTGAGCCGTCTAGTTCGGCCTTCTTGTCCCTTTTAACGGGCCTTTTTTGCAGTCTTCTTCGCTGCTGTCTTGGCAGCGGGTTTGGGTGCCGGCTTCGCGGCCGGCTTCTTGGCTACGGCCTTCTTCTCGGCCATGGCAGTTCCTCTTTCTGTATCGTGGCGTGGTGCCACGCACACGCGAAAGTGTATGACTTTCCCGCCAAAAAGCGAGGACCCTCTTCGTGAATAGCCCAAGGCGTTTTCGAGTAGTCCTCCTCTCCTACAACCCCCCGCTTTCATCGCTTCACCGCCCCAAAGACGGCGCTCGCCGAAAAAGCAGATCCAGGTTCAACTCAAACGCGCTTCCACGCCCGACCGAGGTTCCTTATCGCTCCCTAACCCGAGCAGATCGGGCTCCAACGGTACCGCCGAAACGCCTCGTTCTGGGCAGCTGAGAAGACCCCAGAGGGACAGAATCAGTCAACGGGTTCTGTCTTTCACCTGCCGATTCTTGTTTCATGGTGATTCAGGTATCGATCGGAGAGAAACGCCCGACCCAAGGTGCGACTCGGCAGTGGTCCGAGAATCCTCGCACTCTCACGCACGATCTTCAGCGACGACCGTTCCCCTTAGTTTCGCTCCTTCGAACCGGATGTCGCCCTCCTCACCGTCACCCGCGGCCTCAACCCAATTGCCTAGTCACTTAGATCAAGTTTCCGTTGACCCAGACAGCGGATGTCGCCGCTGCTACCGTCGATGTTGCGCTGTGACATCCACGGAGTGGGAATTGTCGGACAAGGCGCAGGAACAAGCAGAAGAAATTGGAGGGAGCATGTTCCAACTCACCTGGTCGCAGCGCGGACGCGCCTCGCGACACAGCAATCGGATACGTTCCGGGAGGGCTGCGGCTTTGTTGGCCGCCTCCCTGTTCGGTGTCTTGGTGGCTGCCCCATCGGCCCAAGCGGCCGGCGTGTGCACCGCCGAGCTTTCCATAGTGAATTCGTGGCCAAATGGCTATCAGGCCGCAGTGACCGTCACTGGAGGAGCTGGAGGAGTCACCGGCTGGACCGTAGACTTCGATCTAGGTACTTCGACCGTCGCCAGTGCATGGAACAGCACCCTTGCTCCAGGCGCGACTGGTGCAGTCAGTGTCTCGGACGTGGGATGGAACGCCAACCTCTCCACCGGACAGTCGACCGCTTTCGGTTTCACAGGGAACGGATCGGCCCCGGCCTCAGGAGCTATCCCGTGTAACAACGGCGACACCCCAACCACAACGACCACCACTACTCGGCCGACCACAACAACGACAAACACATGGCCGACCACAACAACCACGACTACTCGGCCGACCACAACAACAACCACTACTCGGCCGACCACAACAACGACCACCCAACCTGATGGGGCTTGCTCAG